>CAYYSW010000046.1:0-12473 GCA_964474395.1 uncultured Halobacteriales archaeon | reverse complement strand
TGCTCGACCGGATCTCACAGCCGACCGTCGACTCGTCGACCCCGAGGTCGGCCAGCAACTCGCGCTGTCCCTCGTCGGTCGCACCGCCGTGGCTCCCCATCGCCGGGAAGACGAAGGGGTCGTACCCGCGCTCGGTCGCCTCCGCGACGACACCGGCGACGATCGTCGCGAGGTTCGCGATGCCGCGGCTCCCGACGCCGAGGGCGACCTCGCCACCCGCCGGGACGTCGTCGAGCGGAAGCGACCCGAACGCTTCCCCGGCGCGTTCGGCGATGTCGTCGCGTGGAATCGGCTCCGTCTCCCACACCTGCTCGACGACGCCGAGTTCGGGGAGGGGTGTCTCGCCACAGGCCTCGCGTATCGCCGTCTCCGGAACCGCGAGCGAGTTCCGAGTCGCCTCGTTCATACCGTAGACGGCTTCGGTTCCGTGATAAAGGTGGCCACTGGCGGCGATGTCGAACGACGCCCCGACCGCCGCCACCTGCCCTGACGGGACGGGTCCTCGAGCACACCCTGTCGGTTGTCGGTCCGAGGCCGGATCGGACACGAGCCGCCTATCGCGCGTGTCCGGCAGTCACGCGAGGACCGCGGCCAGCGCGTCCATGACGCGGTCGACCCGCTCGGTCCGGGCGTTGTACCCCATGTGTCCCACGCGAAGGACGTCGTCCGCGAGCGAGGAGAGCCCCGTCGCGAGGACGACGTCGTGGTGCTCCCGGAGTTCGCGTTGAACCGTCGTCGCCTCACCGGGGAGGCTGAAGGCGGTCACCGTCGGCGCGCTCCGGTCGGCTCCCGGATAGCACTCGAGTCCCAGCTCCGCGCCCCGCTCGCGACAGTGTGCGGCGACCCGTTCGTGGCGGTCGTAGACGGCGTCGAGTCCCTCCTCCGAGAGCATCGACAGCGACTCGTCGAGCGCGGCCACGTTGGCGGCGAGATGCGTGTACGGGAACCCCTCCGACGTGTCCCGCCACGGGAGGAGGTTCGTGTAGAGCGACGCCGGGTCACGCTCCTCGATGACCTCCCACGCGCGGTCGCTGACGGCGACGGTCGTCAGTCCGGGGGGTGAACTGAACGCCTTCTGTGACGCACCGAGCGCGACGTCGATGTGGTCACACGGGACCGGTGTCCCCCCGAGCGAGGAGACGGCGTCGACGACCGTCAGCACGTCCTGGTCGTGGAGGGATTCGAGGACCGGCCCGATGTCGTTGAGCGCTCCCGTCGGAGTCTCACAGTGGACCAGCGTCGCGACGTCGTAGTCCCCCTCCTCGAGCGCCGCCTCCACCCCGTCCCGGTCGATGGGTTCGGTGTCGTCCGCGCTGACGACCGTCGGCTCGCCGCCGTAGCTCTCGGCGAAGTCGGCGAACCCGTCGCCGTAGAGCCCGTTGGAGACGCACAGCACCTCGTCCCCGGGGGCGACCGTCGACGCGACCGCGGCTTCGAGGCCCAGGATTCCCTCGCCGCCCATGACGACCACGTCGTCGTCAGTGCCGTACACGTCCTGGAGCGTCTCACAGACGTCCTCGTAGGTCTCGGCGAAGTCCGGTTCGACGTCCGGGTTCGGCATCGGGTCGCTCAGCCGGTTGCGGACCCGCGGCGGTACCGCCGTCGGACCGGGTGTCATCTGCATGGGGTGTGGTTGCGGGGAACGGGGCTTAGTCGTGGGGATTCGGTCCCGTCGTCGGAGTCGGCACGGACGGTCGACGGATATCCCGCGACCGGGTGTCGGTACCGGACGGGGGATCGCCGCTCGACGGAAGACGGAAATCCCCGACCCACACAGACGGTACTATGGGCAAGTTCTCGCCTGCCGATCTGAGCGACTACATCTTCTCACGGACGGGTGCGGCCAACGAGGACCTGCAGGTCGGCGCCGGATACGGGGAGGACGCGGCCGCCGTCACGACCGAGGGGGGAACGATGGTCGTCAGCACGGACCCGATTTCGCTCGCCGCCGACCGTATCGGGACCCTCGGCGTCGCCATCGCGAGCAACGACGTCGCCGCCTGCGGGGGTGTCCCGGAGTGGCTCGTCGACACGATCTTCCTACCCGAACCGGACGTCGAACTGCTCGACGAGGTCACCGCTCAACTCGATGCCGAGGCCGAACGACTCGGCATCACTATCGTCGGCGGGCACACGGAGACGGTCGCGGGGCTCTCCCAGCCGCTGCTCTCGCTCACCTGCATGGGGTTCGCCGAACGATACGTCCCGACGTCCGGTGTGGCCCCCGGCGATGCGGTGATTCTCACGAAGGCGGCGGGCATCGAGGGAACGGCCGTCCTCGCGACCGACTTTCGCGCCGACCTCGACGCGGCCGGTGTCGACGCCGAGGTCGTCGCCGATGCGACGGGGTTCTTCGACGACGTCAGCGTCCTTCCGGAGGCTACCGTGCTCGCCCCCCTCGCGACCGCGATGCACGACCCGACCGAGGGAGGGGTGCTGAACGGACTGGTCGAACTCGCCTGTGCCTCGGGGGTCCGCATCGACCTCCGGGAGGAAGCAGTCCCGGTCCGTCCCGCGACACGCGCGCTCTGTACCGCGATGGGCGTCGACCCGCTCCGGGTTCTCGGGTCGGGCGCACTGCTCGCGACGGTTCCCGACGACGAAGCCGACGGGGCCCTCGCGGCACTCGACGCGGCGGGTATCGACGCGAGGGTCATCGCACACGCCGAAGCGCCGGCCAGCGGGGACGACCCCGGCGTCGTCTACGACGGCCGGTGGCACACCGGGGGGGTGCGGGACGACATGTACGACCTCTGGGAGTGACGCCGGTCGCGGGCCCCTCGCGAGTGGGCCAATCCCGTGGCGACGCCTCGGGAGACGGGTGGCGGAGAGGAGTGTGGTGACAGTGGTCGAGTCCGTCCGTGTCGCTGCCGTCTCCCTACTCGGTATCGGGGCAGTGCCGAGGCGGTGTCCATCCGTGAAGCCGGCCGGGGCGTCGAAGACCGCCGACACCGGATACCACCACGGCTGTGAGACCAATCGAGGGGAGATGGTCGTCTTCGGTGGGTACCCCGTTCCCGCTCGTCGGCCAACAGACCTACAGTCGGCACCTCCCGAGTCGTTCGACGCGGGGCTGTCAGAGGCCGTTTCGTCTATCGAATCCGCCCGTCTCTTCGCCGTGTCTCGGCGGGTGTCGAGTGCACGCATGCCACCCCGACCGGCCCGTGGCGCCTGCGAGCCACGGGTACGACGCAGGTGAGCTCGTTCCGGCGTTCGGAGTCCGGAGGCGTGTATACCGTCGCTACGACGGCGGTCGACGAGCGGACGCTCGATGCGATCGCACGGTGATGAACAGTACAGTCGAGGACCGCAGAGCGGCCGTCAGCGACGGGCGACCGCGAATGGATTCGGCGACCCGGATACCGCTGTCCAGACCCCGTTGGGGAACAGTAGCGAGCCGTGCGTTCTCGTCGCGTCTGACGATGTGTTATAGGGAGATGGTCGTAACACCGGCGTATATGGCGCTGTTGTGTCTCGCAACCCACCGGCGCCACTCGGCCCGACGGCTTCCGACGCCCTCGAGCAGTTCAGTGATCCGCTTGAAGCCCACGACGGGTTGACGCTGGACGAAGCGAGGGCGATACTCGCCGACGGTGACCTGCTCTGTCCAACATGAGAGATTCACGCTCTCTGGCTATCGTTCGAGGTGTGCTGCGTGTGTCCCCATCATCTCGGATCGAAGGGTATAGCGGTGTTTATGCCCTCAGAGCACCATTACTGTCTGATTACTATGGAAAAGAACGTCGGCGGTTACGACCGCATCGCTCGCCTCGTCCTCGGACCCGTCCTCGGTACCGTCTCCCTCGCTGCCCTCGCCGGGTACCTCAGCCTGGCGATAGGCCCCCTGTCGACGGGTATCGTCGCCGCGCTGTTCGGTCTCATCAGCCTCGTGTTCATCGTCACCGGTGCCACGCAGAAGTGCCCCCTCAACCGCGCGCTCGGCGTCAACACCTACAAGTCCGCGAGTTCGACTGACTCCGAAGAAGCTCCCCTGTCGCGTAAAGCAGCGTAACGTCGACGTCCTTTTTTCGTGGTCGAACTATCGCTACACGCACGCTTAGACCGCGCCGATCATGACGGCGAGAATCGGCGTCACCAGTGGCGTGAATACAGCCACGGGTGGAACTGTCAACCCGCCGCCCACCGAGAGCAGCACCCGAGGCAGGAGATACTCGTCGACGAGAGCCACAGCACGAGTCACAACGCTATTCGACATCGATGGAGGCGGTTCGTCCATCCGTGGTCTGGTCGTTTGTACTCCATATCGCGACTGGACCTGTCGAACGGGTGGCGACTGTCACGGATTCCAGAGCGAGGGAGTCCGCACGGTAACGGGGAGTCGCGTCGGACAGTAGTAGCGTCTGTCGAACAAGCCGGCATCAGTCATCGGCCGCTTTTTCCATCTCTCCGATATCGTCGCTGGTCTCGAGAGCAGAGCCGACGAGTGACTTCCCCACGATTTCAGTCGGGGGCTCTCTCCTTGAACTTCTGCAATACTATCGCATCGTCTCACGAGGCGTCGTCTGTAAGGCAACGTTCGTGGAGCGTGACCCTCCATATCGGCTTCCCGCCCGCCGTGAACGGCGGGATTCCCGCCCCGCTCGAGATGGGACCACACGCATGTCGCTGCTGGCCGACTCTCACCGTTCGACCGACTCGACCGGCTCACCGGGATGGAACTGAATCGCTCCCTCCATGGCGAGTCGAGCGAGCGCCCGCCCGCGACCGTCGATGCCGAGGTCACGGAGCGGCGCGGCGCGCTCGTGGTCGCCGAACGCCACGGCTGCCCTCGTGGAATAGGGCACTGCTCCGAGGTTCGCCTCGATATCGGCCGGAATACGCTGGAGGGTGTCGTCTTTGACTGCGTAGCTGTAACCGTCGTCTTCCCGATGGATCGACGGTGGCCGGTCGACGACCATCGTCACGAACCGTTCCCCGTCGATAGTGACGGCCGTCCGCCGCTTCGACCCCTCGTCTTCGTGGGTGATGTCGGCGATGACCTTCGGAAATCCCCAGACCTCGACGCCGAACGCCTTCGCCGATTCGGTCGTCACCGGCAGCGATTGGATGTACCCGTTCGTGGCCTCCAACAGTGCGGTCAGATAGGGGACTGTCTGGCGTGGCCGATGGGTCGCCGGGATGATGACCCCGAACTCGTCGTACGGGTCGATCCCGTCGACGCCGATGTCGTGGTATTCGACGCTGAGAAACGTTATGACGGCGCTGTTCGACGTCGCCCGCAACGGTCGAAGGCCATCGGGAAGCAGGGTGTCGACCGATGGGCGGGGTGCTTCGAACACCGCTCCAGCCATCGTCGCCTCGACTGTGGCCGGGAGGTCGACGGTCTGGCCGGTCGAGAGTTCGATCGAGCCCGTCGGTCGTGAGTCCGACCGACCCCCTGCCATACCATGGCAATGGCTGTCGTTTGTTGAAAAGGTGTGGGTCCCATCTCGGTATCACCCTACCTCTGTGACCATCCCGAATTCCTGAAAACAGACTTATTGACTGATTCGTTGTTGGCACGGTATCCCGGATGGCAATTACGGAACACGTTCCCGGAATGAAACGGGGGGCGACGCGGCGCAACGTCGCACTCGCCGCGCTCGCTCTCTTTCTCTTTCCGATCACGCTTCTCGTCGCGCTCGTCTACGTGCCGGTAGCCCTCGCTCTCAACCGGAACGGCCTCGCCGATGCGATGGCTGGGACGCCGCTGGGTCGCCTTCCCGGTCTCGGCGGCACGGGGCTGAAGACCGGCGCCGTAGCGTTCGTCTACCTGTTCGTGCTCGTCGGCATCGTCTTCGCTGGCCTCCCCGGAGGCACGGACTCCGGGAACACGGACGCCGCTGCTGGCCCGTCGAACCCGGACGCCGTGGCGACCGACAGTGAGACGACAGCGGTACCGTCGACACTCGACACCCCGGCACAGACGGGGACAGCGACTGGGACTACAGAGACACTCGACACCCCGACGGCGACGGACGGACCGCCCCCGACAGCTCGACCGACAGTAACATCGGAAGGGGCGGTCACGTCGACCCCGACCCCATCACCGAACCCGACTCCGGCCTCGACATCCACACCCGAGACAACTCCGACGTCGACACCGACACCTGCACCGACGACCGAGGCACCACGGGGTCCCACAGAGGGCTCTGAGTGGACGGTGACGGTCACGCGTGTCGTCGACGGTGATACGCTCGAAGTTCGCTTCCCCGATGGGTCGGAAGCAGACGTCCGTCTGCTGGGCGTCGACACACCGGAGGTGCATACGAGTACGAGCCCCGGTGAGTTCGAGGGGATCCCCACCTCGGAGGCTGGCCGCGACTGGCTGCGGGACTGGGGGCACAAGGCCAGCGAGTTCGCGCGCACCGAACTCGCCGGCGAGACGGTGACGATTCGAACTGATCCGACGGCCGATCGCCGCGGGTCCTACGGCCGGCTGCTCGTCTACGTCGGTCAGGACGACACCGACTTCAACCACGAACTCATCACCCAAGGCTACGCGCGCCTGTACGATACGACCTTCGAGCGTCGAGAGGCGTATGCGACCGCCGAGCGGACCGCCCGGTCGAACGACGTCGGCCTCTGGAACTACGAGACAGCTCCGACGCCAACGCCGACGCCGACCGCGACACCGGTTCCCGACGGTGGTTCATCACCGAGTGGCCTCGTAGTGGCGACGGTGCACGCCGATGCTGCTGGCAACGACCACGAGAACGAGAACGACGAGTACGTCGTCTTCGAGAACACGGGCGACGGGACGCTCGACCTCTCGGGATGGACGGTCAGCGACGAAGCCGACCACACCTACGTGTTCGGCGACGTAACCCTCGAACCGGGAGAGACAGTAACGCTCTATACCGGGTCGGGAACGGATACCGAGAACGAAGTGTACTGGGGGTCCGATGCGGCGATCTGGAACAACGGCGGCGACACGATCATCGTGCGGACCGATGAGGGTGAGACGGCTCTCGAACGATCGTACTCGTAGGCTCCTCTTCGGGTGGATTCTGGGAGGCGTCTGCCGATCGCCGGAAGTGTTAGACGGGGAGTACTCGTCTACACGCATTCGATCTTGTGACTCCAATCCATTAGTGAGTACCCGAGTGACACAGGAAGCTGATATATCTCCGGTGAGCACGTAGCGGTCGCCCTCAACACCCAGTTCGAGTCGTTCCAGGAAGCGACCATACCGTAACGCCGAGTCTCGACAGGTGGGGGAGCGACACGCCCGCCGACGGATAACGGCCGTGGACGGTAGCCACGTGATGGAGATGCGGCGTGACGGGCCAGGAGGTGGTCCGTGAGTCGGCGAGCGTGTATTAACCACGACGTACGAGTATGAAATAATTCTTCTGGCCGCGATGTGGTACTACCCATACGCCATCGCTCTCGGCGCTTCTCTCGTACGATCGGGACGACAGAGACCTCGCACTCGGAGAGAGGGTCGACGACATCGACACGCCGGGGCAGTGCCCCGGCGAGCGACGACACGGGTGACGGAATCGCGGGGGCGACCACCTACCGGAGTATGTACCGTCAATGGGAGACGATCCACATGAGGCGGCAGGCGATACCAGTATCTCTCTGCCCGTCGTAGTTCATTCCACCCGCCATCTATTGAACTACATGGGTGAGGTCTGGTGACGAGACTCTTCTGACTCGGTCGGATAGTGGCGACACCGTCCCTCGACGGCCACGACGCGCTCGTCGGCCCCGTGTCCCACGAGAACTCGTCTCGATGTGTTCGTCAACAATCGAGCTGGGGTTTCCGTTCTGAAGGAGTGAGTAAGCCGGCGAGGTCCCTTGACACGGATTAGTTGGTTGAATAGATATCGTTACTGAAATCCATCTGTCTGTAATCCTGCCCACACGCAGTGCAGCGTGCCGATGCGTCTAGGTCGTGCCGACGGGCACCCGGAGAGCACACGATCCAGTTCGGTCGGGTGGCATCGACCATCGAGGGCGTGGCACCTCTCACCAACCCGGGAGTGTTCCCAGCACTTCCCGACTACTAACCGGGATCCTCCGAGCAGCGCGACGCTCACTAGACGATACGGTAGCGGGGCCTTCGCTGGGTGTTATCAGTGCGTCTGACAGGTATTTTTATGCAAAGGGTGTTACTCATCGATGCGGATTGTCAGAGGCACACAGCACTCGGGCGGGAAGCGTAGACGGGGGGAGCGGGCGTTCCGAGACTCCCCTCGGCGGGACGGCCGTGCGGTACACGTTTCTCGAGGCACCGAACACGGAGAGCCCGTCCTTCTCGCGATCCAAACCGACCGCAGCGAGCGTCCGTCCGCAGAAATCGACCCGGACGAACACGGCTCAGAGCCGCTTGCAGCGCGAATCGACGAGCTGGTCGAACTCACTGATGGCGGGTCGATGAGACGTCGACACGTGAGTACCACGCATCCACCTGGAACAACTCCCCGAATGATTACTGGTAGAGTGTAGGTCCGTCTCCCTGTCTTAACGAGATCCCATTATTTTCCGTCTCGGTGTCAGTTAGCACACTGTATCAGAGCGCATTCGGAGACGAGGTCCCATAGAACGGACTGTCCGAGTCGTTGGTGAATTACTATGGATTGCCGAGTGGTTATCCGTCGAACGATAATAAATCGCGAGCCGTGACTTCTCGTCGTGTCTGCCAAGGTGTTATCAGCGCCTGCTCACTAGACGGTAGATATCTGGCGCAGTTATGTCTCACAATCCGCCCACACCACTTGGACCGACAGCCACAGAAGCCCTCGAGACGCTGAGCGACCCACTCGAGCAGAACGAGGGGCTGACCCTCGAGGAAGCGACGGCGGTGCTGACTGACGGTGACCTCGATGCAGTGACTGCCCAAGAGACGATCGAACAGCTCCGACTGAAGGGCTATCTCTACCAGGTCGAAGACCAGCTGTTCCTCACCCCGAACAACTAGCGCTCTGCTGGCCGTGGTGCCGTCCCAAGAGATATCCGTCAGACACTGTGACGTACACACATGGATAGTGGGGACATCCGAGAGCGTGCGGCGAGGCTCGTCGAACGCGAAACAACCGCGACAACCGAATCGACGCGCATCGCCGAGCAACTCACGACGAGCGAGGACAGCGCGCTCGTCATCGCTGTCGAGACGACCGACGAGACGTACTGGGTCGTCGACGACGGGCGCCGTACCGCGTGTTATCCCGCCGCCAGCCACGACTCGGCTAATAGCGTCCTGACTGAACACATGACCTCCCAGTCGTGGTGAACACCGGGGCTGTGACCCAAGCCGTCGATGCCGGCCGGCCAGACAGCTCCCTTCTTACCGACATAACGAACCCACGTTGCGTTCCAGACCCCCGGGGGCTGTACGTCTGTCATCTAGCACCGCCCGAGCGAGATGGCTGGTCGATACGTTCGGGAACTGTCCCGAGTCCGGCGACGCTCGTGGGAAGAATATCGGGACCGACAATCCCGAGACGTTCCAGTGACCCCTACGCTGCACGAACGTTCTCTGTGGGACAGTCGGGCTGAATTGCTAAAAATCAGTTCAGCAGTAGGAAAACGGACGACGCGTATTCGCCTCACTTATCCAAGCCGAAGCTGTAGTTGAGACAATGCCGGACGGCGACCGTTCTAAAGTCCAACAAGAAGGGATGTTGACCTCCACGGATCAGACACCGTCGGTGGCGGTACTGGACTCGCTGATGGAAAGCGCGTTACACGAGATGGAGCGGGAGCGGTCGGGGCTACTGCTCTCCGGGTTTTCGGCCGGACTCGACATCGGTTTCGGACCGCTCCTCATGGCGGTCGTCCTGACGTTGTCGGAAGGGACCTACGGGGACCTCATGACGGAGATCCTGCTGGCCAGTGCGTACGCCATCGGGTTCATGTTCGTCATCCTCGGCCGGTCGGAACTGTTCACCGAGCACACCACGCTCGCGGTCATACCGGTGCTCGACCGCCAGGCTTCCATCGGCCAGTTGGGACGACTGTGGGGCCTCGTCTACGTGGGAAACATCGTCGGTGGGGCGTTGTTCACCCTGTTGGCGGTGTTGCTCGTGCCGGGACTCGGGGTCGTTTCGCCAGAGGCGTTCGGAACCATCGCCAACAAGTTCGTCAGCCACGACCCCTTCTGGTTGTTGATCGCCGGCATCTTCGCCGGGTGGCTGATGGGGCTGATGGCCTGGCTGCTCACTGCGGCCCAGGAGACAATAAGCCGAATATTCGTCATCTGGATCGTGGCCGCGACGATCGGTATCCTTCACCTCCCCCACTCTATCGCCGGAAACGTGGAGGTCCTCTTCGGCCTCCTCACCTCCCCAGCCGTGTCGCTGAACGACTATTTGGTGTTCCAGTCGCTGGCCACGGCCGGCAATGCTGTAGGCGGGGCTATCTTCGTGGCGGTGTTGAAATACGGCCACATCGTTCGTGGTGCGAAGTGACAGCAGCAGTCACACTCTCCCAGTCGCTATGGAATAGCCATCCACTCGGTACGCTGCTGAATTCGCGCCCGCTACTCGACGCGGTCGTTCCGAGACATCCTATCATTCCCCCTATATTGCGATAGGCTCACGCTCTCTATTTATCGCTTGACGCCTCCCGCGTAGTGTAGCCCCCCGAGAAAGGGGGTGCATATCGCCTACCGGCCTGCTGCAGACAGGGAGCAGACCATGCGACACCGTTGCCCACAGTCCATTCTCACAGGAGTACTATGCGGAAGAGCAACTTCGGTTTCACTTCCACTCTGTCTGGCGAAGGTTGTCGTTCGGTCCACCAGACAGTCGACGTGGGATGCAATCGCCGCTCGATATCACCGAGGAGGGGGAGTACTGGCTTCTGAGCCGCGACGTCAGTGAGTCTCCGATGGTCGGTGGAGAGGAGTACTTCGCAATCCACGACGTCACACGACCTGAGGAACTCACAGTCGAGGACCTTCCACCAGCAAAGTCCGAGGCCGTCCGAACACTCGACCGGGAGGCGCTCGACAGGGAGCTCACCATTGGCAAATGGCAGGTCACCGGGTCCGCGCAGCAAGTCGATGAACTATGGCCCACGCTCGTCGCTGACGCCGAAGCCGGCACCCTCTGGGCGGTGAAGGCGATGACCACGTTCGGGCACGAGGCGCTCTCGATGTACGACGATTACCTCCTGACCGTCTACACGCCGAATTACTTCGACAGGGACGACGTCGACCGAGTGCGAGACCACCTCCGGAACGAACACGGGGTGACCCACGAGCTGTTCTACAAACCTGATATCTACACGAAGAAGGGTATTGTGGCGGACTCGGCTGACGAGTTCGGCCTGTCACGTCCTGCACGATACGTCGAGTAGACGACTCAGCCGACAGCGCTCGGCGAGGAACCGGCGAGACACACGCGCACCCAGTCTATCGGTCGTCGCTCAGCGCGATAGACGTGTGCCGCGAACCCAACGACGCGACTCCTGGGGAGTGTATCGCTTACCGGTCCGCTAGATACGGAGAGCTCTGTTACGCGGACCTCGCAATCGACCGCAGGGAGACGTCTCGGAAATCACTGCGAACCGTGCTGTTTGAAACGGTCTGCCGTGGCCCGATGCCGGAGGTAGTGTAGCGTCAGTATCATCCAGATACGCCGCGTTCTGGCTGCCAACCAGACGGCACCCGTCTGATGAGAGGGCTTCCCGCTTCCACGACACACGTTACGGATAGAGGCCACGTACGAGCGAGTCTCCCGACACGCTTCATCACGGCCCCCCGTCGTCTGGAAGTTCACGTCTCCGAGCCGACAGGGGAGACATCGAACTGTTTTCTGAACCGCTGGACAGCCTCATCCGAGCCGACGAGAACAATCCGCTCTTCGCCCGAAAAGCGTCGCTGTGGGTCGATCGTACTACTGAATCCGGACTCGTCTTCGATGGCGATGACGCGGCAGCCCGTCTTTTCGTAGATGCCCGACTCCGCGAGGGTCGACCCTGCCAATGGTTCTGCCGGCACGCGGAGGAGCCGAATCTGGATCGCTGGAGCCAAGATATCCTCACCGCGGAGTTCTCTGGCGACCATTCGAGCGCTTACTCGTGGGACAGACAGGACGTAGTCGGCTCCGGCACTCAGTGCCTTCCGCGTCGCGTCAGTATCACTTACCCGTACCAGTATCTCGATATCCGGGTTCAGCGAACGTGCCAACACTGTCGTCAGTAGCGAGGCCGAGTCGTTCGGAAGACCGACGATAATCCCTCCTGCACTCTCTACCCCGGCTTCTTTCAGGATTTCCTCGGAACCCGCGTTGCCGACGATATCGACACCCTCACCCTCGTCAATGTCGATCGTCGTGACGTCGAGCCCTTCCTCGGCGATAACTTCTCGCGCGGCTCGTCCAACCTCGCCTTGCCCGGCGATAATGATGCGCTCGTGTCGTCGGAGTGTGCGGGACGGCTGTGTGAACTCGCTGAACGCCTCCAGTTCGGACTGGCCGAGCCGGGCGGCCCGCGGACCACGTCGGACCGCCCGAACGCCT
>CAYYSW010000045.1:0-12609 GCA_964474395.1 uncultured Halobacteriales archaeon | reverse complement strand
CCGGGCTCTCGTCCTTACCAAGGACGCGCTTTACCGCTAAGCTACCCAGGCGCGCTGCGCGTCTTGACGAAACCGCGATTCGACTTTAGGCGTTTCGATTCGACCCCGGGTCAGTGGTCCGCGACGACCCCCGCGATACGGGCGAGGCGGCCGGGGACCCCCGCTTCCGCGAGGGTCTCGGCGGGGGGGAAGGCGGCCCCGTGATCGGCCGCCAGGTCGCGGGCGAACGCCCGGAGGTCCTCCGAGGGGGTCTCTCCGGCGGCGGCGGCGCCCGTCACGACGGCGAGGTCGAGGACGCTCGCCTCCAGTCGCCCGTCGAGGGCGTCGTCGCCCGAGGTCCGGCGGTCGGTCTGGTCGCGGCCGAACGAGCGGACCACCTCGACGGCCTCGCGGGCGGCCTCGGTGCGCGCGAGCAGGTAGAACCCACGGGAGACGAGAACGTCCGCCGCGAGCACGTCCATGTCGGCCTGGTCCCGGTCGCCGCCCGTCCAGGGTTCCTCGCGGGCGAGCGTCCGGGTGAGGCGCAGACCGTCGTAGATGAGCTGGACGCCGGCGGCGTGTTCGAGGAGGCCGTCGCTGTCGCCGTCACCGTCGGTGCCACAGGCGCGGGCGGTGAGTACCGTCAGCACGCCCGGGACCATCGAGCCGTCGTCGATGAACGCACACAGGTCGTCGCGGAGCCGGGGGGGCTCCACGTCGTCGACCGACGCGCGCGCGGCCCGACGGACGGCGGCGGCTTCCTCCATCGCCACACAGTAGCCCTGCTACGGGCAAAGACCTTTGGAAACCCCCGACCAGCCCCGGGTGTGATACCGTGATCCGCGTGGACGACGCCGCCGACCGCCGGACCGTGACCGTCGACCGGCCCGACCGGCGCAACGCGCTCACCCCCGAGATGCTCGATTCCCTCGCCGAGGCCGTCGCCGACCCCCCGGCGCCCGTCGTCTACCTCCGGGGCGCCGGGTCGGCGTTCTGTGCCGGCGCGGACCTCGACAGCGTGGCGACGGTGGCCCGCGAGACGCTGGACGGGGAGGGTGTGGGTGACGAAACGGAGCCCGCGGCGGCGTTCGCCCGGCACGGCCAGCGGACCGCCCGCGCCATCGAGGACTCCCCGGCGGTGGTCGTCGCGGGCATCGACGGTCCCGCACGCGGCGGGGGCGTGGAGCTCGCCCTCGCCTGTGACGTCCGGGTGGCGACCTCGGCGGCGTCGTTCGCGGAACCGGGCGTCACCTTCGGCCTGTTCGGGGCGTGGGGCGGTACCCACCGCCTCGCGCGCGTCGTCGGCGAGGGCAACGCCGCAGACCTCGCGCTCACCGGTCGGTCGGTGGACGCCGAGGAGGCCCTCCGGATGGGGCTGGTCTCGCAGGTCCGCCCGGACCCGGTGGCGGTCGCCGAGCGCATCGCCGACAACGACCACTCGGCGCTCGCGCGCCTGAAACCCCTGCTGCGCGGCGAGCGGACCGTCGCCGAACGCGAGGACGACGAGGCGGCGGCGTTCGCGGCCCTCGTCGCCGAGCACGGTGAGCGACTGGGCCACCGAAACGGTTGACTTCCCGGGTTCGGAAAGGGAGTGTAGATGCCGGAGTGCGACTACTGCGGGGAGACCGTCAGCGAGAACCGCTACCTTGACCACCTGCGGGAGGAACACTACGAGGAACTGGGGCGCATCGACCGGCGGCGCGTCGACGGCGGCGGGACGAGTGGGGACGACGACGGCCTCCCGGTCGGCGCCATCGCGCTCGTCGCCATCGTCGGCGGGACGCTGGCGTTCATCGTCTACCTCGCGTTTTTCGCGGGCGGGGGTGGGGGAGGGGGCGGCGTCGAGGGGGTGCCGGCGCTGGAGGACCTCCCCGAGAACGGTGACCAGGCGCTGCTCGAGGGCGTCGAGCAGTTCCCCTCTGAGGGGACCGAACACGTCTCCAGCGACACGCAGGTCGAGTACGACACCTCCCCGCCGACCTCCGGGCCACACTACAACAGCCCCGCTGCGGCCGGGTTCTACGACGCCGGGAACGCGCCCGCGATGGGGAACCTCGTCCACTCGCTCGAACACGGGGCCGTCGTCGTCTACTACGACCCGAGCGCGCTGTCCGACGAGCAGGAGGAACACCTCCGGTCGCTCACCCAGCAGTACACCGGGACGTGGGCGAGCGTCATCGCCGTCCCGACCAGCACGGCGAACGTCGACTCGCCCGTCGTGCTGACCGCCTGGCGGAACGTCCTGCGACTGGACGGCTACGACGAGGCGACCGTCGAGGCGTTCCTCGCGGAGTTCCTCGGGCGCGGACCGGAGAACCCCATCCGCTGAGTCGGTAGCGGGGACCCGAGGACGGAACAGAACGGGTGATAGGAGGCGTCGGGTCGGAACGAAACGAAACGAGATGAGTCGGTGACGGACGGGCGGTCGCTCAGACGGAGAGTTCGGCGGGCGCCGGCGGCATGTGGCGCTTGTGCTCGCTGCGGCGGTACAGTTCCTCGACGCGGTCGATGGGTTCCTCGGGGATGTCGAGCGTGCGCGCCGTCGCGGACTTCGTCAGCGGCCCGTCGATGTGGAGGACGAGGATGGCGTCGAGGAGGTCGTAGGTCAGGCCCATCTCCTCCTCGTCGGTCTGGCCCGTCCACATCTCCGCGCTGGGGTCCTTCTCGACGAGGTCCGTCGGGACGCCAACGTGCCTCGCCAGCTGACGGACCTGTCGCTTGTAGAGGTTCCCGATAGGGTTGCAGTCGACGGCCTGGTCGCCGTACTTCGTGTAGTAGCCCGTCAGCCCCTCGCTGCGGTTGCCCGTCCCGAGGACGATGCGCGACTCGGCGTTGGCGACGAAGTAGTTGAACACCCCGCGCGTGCGGACTCGGACGTTCCCGAGGGCCATCTGGTGGTCCTCGCCCTCCGGGTAGGCCTCGACGAAGGCGTCCACGACCGGGTTGATGTCGATGACGTCGTAGGACATATCGAGCATCTCGGCGACGCGTTCGGCGTCGCTCATGTTCTCGTCGGTGTTGACCTCGCTCGGCATCACCAGCCCGTGGACCGCGTCGCTGCCGAGTGCCTCCACCGCGAGGTGGGCAGTCAGCGTCGAGTCGATGCCCCCCGAGAGGCCGATGACCGCGCCCTCGGCGCCGGCGTCCTCCACGACGCCCTCGATGAACCCGATGATGTGCTCGCGGTGGGCGTCCAGTTCCGCCTCGGAGAGGTCGAGGTCGACAGGCAGGTCGTCACCCTCCAGCGACTGCACTTCGCTCATGTTTCGCGAGTCGGGCCGGAGTGACAAATAGCTGCCCAACGCGGTCCCGTTTCCGGACGAACGTCCGGTCGCGGTGAGTCGCTACGTTCAAGTACAGCGGTACAGAAATGAGGAACGCACAGCGCCGTTGTGTCACCGAGCGAAGCGAGGTGAGACTCGGTGCGACCGAAGAGAGCACCGTTGGTCCAGTGGTAGGACATTAGCTTCCCAAGCTAATAGCCCGGGTTCAATTCCCGGACGGTGCATTTCTGTCCGAGCGACAGCGAGGACGAAATCACGGCGAGAGGGATTGAACTAGGGAGCGACCGAAGGGAGCGAGTAGGGTTCAATTCCCGGATGGTGCATTCTGCGACGAACGGACGTGAGGAGCGACTGCAGTACTACGGGGAACGGGAACCGGAACCGGTCGACCGACCCATCGTGGCCGACGAGCACGCAGGGTTCGAGGTTCCCGACGAGGCCGTAGTCCTCGATGGGGAGATACGGCGGGTCACGCATCGCCATCACCGGTGGGGAGACTGGAGCGGGGCGGCACGCACTGGGCGGACGACAGTGACGGCGACATGCGTCCCGGTGGCGGCGCCGCGAGCAAACAGTCCGTAGCGTCCGGCAGTCCCGGCCGCCTGCGGCGGGCGAACCGACGGCGACCGACCCGCGTACACGCAACCCCCAACGATACCTCGCGGGGGGCCGTTGGCCCGCACGATGACGCGAATCGCGCTCACCGGTGCGGCCGGGAACGTCGGCCGCGAACTCATAGACGCGTTCGACGGCGACGACCCCGTTCCGTTCACCCACTCCGAGCACGACGATATCGACAGCGAGCTCCTCGACGTCACCGACGCCGACGAGGTACGGGAGAAACTCGACGACTTCGACGTCGTCGTCCACCTCGCGGGTGCGTCCTCCCCGGACGCCGACTGGGAGGCCGTCTCGGAGACGAACATCGAGGGGACCAAGCACGTCCTCGATGCGGCCGTCGAGAACGGCATCGAGCGGGTCGTCTTCGCCTCCTCGAACCACGCCGTCGGGAGGTACAACGCCAGCGGCGAGGATCCCGAGGTCATGACCACCGGCCACGCCGAGAAGGTAGACGGCGACGCCCCGACGCGGCCCGATTCCTTCTACGGGGCGAGCAAGGCCGCTTGCGAGGGCCTGACGAAGTACTACGCCGCCGCCCGCGGCCTGGAGGTCGTCAACCTCCGCATCGGCTGGTACATGACCGAGGACGACCTCCGGGAGACCGTCGCCGAGTCCGACCCCGGCCGCGAGCGCTTCGCCCGGGCGACGTGGCTCAGTCCCCGCGACTGCCGCGACGTCCACCGGAAGGCCGTCAGCGCCGACCTCCCGGAGGCGTTCGTGACGGTCAACGCCCTCTCCCGGAACGACGAACGGTTCTTCTCCATCACCGAGACCATGCGGGCGCTCGGCTACGAACCCCGCGACAACTCGGCGGAGGTCCTCGGCTGAGCGGGCCGCGACGACCCCGCTAGCCCCGCCGACCGGACCGACCGAACGTGTGTTGCGGGGGCGCTTTTGTCGGGATCGTCGCTCCGTGAGGGCATGGACGGACACGCGGTGGGCGACGGACGCGGGGCAACCGAGGGGATGGACATCGCGGCGACCCACCGGCGGGTCGCCCGGGGCCACCTCGACGGCGGTCTCCTCGTCGCGGCTGTGGGACTGGCCGGACTCGTCGTCGCGCCCGGCCCGACGTGGACGCTGGCGGCGTTCGTCGGCTGCTGTCTGCTCTGTTTCGGCGGGGGGCTGTACGTCCCCGCGCACTTCGTCGGCAGGGAGTTCTTCAGCGCTGGCGGGCGCTTCGCCGTCGCCTTCGCCTACCTGATGGGCTACGGCGTCACCTTCGGGGCGCTCTCGAGCCTGTTGCTCGCGCCGGTCCCCGTCCAGCGGTTCGTCGCCCTCGTCGGCCTCGTGAGCATGGCCGGCCTCCGGGTCGAACTGGAGGGGACCCCGTTCGGCCGGCGCTGACCCGTCGCGCCCGTCTCAGACCCGCTCTATCTCCTCGACGGTCCGCTCGGACTCGACGTCGCCCGTGTTGCGCGTCCCGGCGGGTTCGAACAGCAGGACCCGCACCTCCTCGGCGGCGACCGGGCGGTGTTCGACGCCCGCGGGGACGACACAGAGCTCCCCCGCCGAGAGGGTGGCGTCCGCCTCGTCACGGAACTCGATGACGAGCTCCCCCTCGCAGACGAGGAACAGTTCGTCGGCGTCGCCGTGGCGGTGCCAGTCGAACTCGCCGTGGAGCTTCGCGAGCTTGACGTGCTGGCCGTTGAGTTCGGCGGCGAGACGCGGCGACCAGTACTCCTCGATGCCCTCGAAGGCCTCCGCGAGGTTCACGACGTCCATGCGGGAGCCAGGGGCCGCCGACGCATAGTCGGCGCGCTCCCCGACCCCTCGCCTCAGAAACAGTCCTCCAGCGCCCGTTCCGCACGAATCCGCAGGAGCTCCGCCGTCGCCTCGGGGTCGAAGCGCATCGGGCGGCGCCACCACGGCCCCTTCCCCGAGTCGCTGGAGAGGTCCGTGACGAGGCGGTTGGCGTCCGTGCCGGCCTCCCGACCGGAGAGGGGGAGCGCGCGGTCGAACAGTCCCGAGCGCTCCGGGTCGCCGAGGACCAGCACGCGGGCGTCGAACGGGTCGCGCTTGACGTGGGCGTTGGTCCGGAACGGCGCGCGCTCGGCGTCGTCCATCGCCCCGTACGCCTCGCCGGTCACGGCGTCACGGGCGAGGCACATCCCCCCGATGAGGTACGCCCCCCAGCGCGGGGCCTGCCAGTCGGCCGGGTCCCCCCGCTGGGAGAGCGTGGCGTAGAACAGGAGCCAGTCACCCCGGTCGAGGTCGGAGATGGGTCGGGCCTTCACGCCGTAGTCGTCGCCGTAGGTGTAGCGCTCGCCGCCCGCCTCGGGGAACTCCGGGTCGAGGTGGACCGGGACGTCGGCCACCTCGCTCACGTCCGTCTCGAGGGGGAGGTCGCCGTACGTCGGGACCGGTTCCCGGGTGGGTTCGGACTCCGGGATGGGGACGTACTCGAAACTGCCGTCGGGGAACACCGGCCCGCGAAAGCCCGGTTCGTTCGTGTTCGCGCCGACGTTGACGGCGACGGCTTTCGGGGTCTCGGCGTCCCCCTCGGGGCCGTCGCTCATCGCGGGACGAACCGCAGGACCCGGTCGTCGCTCTCCCCCGGGCGCCCCCGGCCGTCCCGGTTGCTCGTCACCGCGTGGAGGTGGCCCTCGGGACCGACGAACGTCGTCCGCAGGCGGCCGAACCGCCCCTCGAAGAGCCGTTCGTCCGCCGTCACCCGATCGCCCTCGATGCGGGCCCGGTGGAGGTGCTGGCCGGCGAGCGTCCCGAAGAACAGGTCGCCGCGCCAGTCCTCGACGGCCCCGTCGTCGGGGTAGAACACCGCGCCGCCGGGGGCGATGGTCGGGGTGTAGCTCGTCAGGGGGTCGACGAACCCCTCGCGGTCGCTCCTCCCCCGCACGACCGGCCAGCCGTAGTTCCCCCCGGCTTCGAGGCGGTTTATCTCGTCGTCGGTGTCCGGGCCGTGCTCGGTGGCGTACAGCTCGCCGCCGCGGACCGCGAGCCCCTGTGGGTTGCGGTGGCCGTAGGAGAACACGGCGTCGCCGAAGGGGTTGTCCGGGTGCGGGGCGCCGTCGAGCGTCAGCCTGAGGACCGTCCCGTTGAGCCGCCCGCGCTCCTGGGCGGCGTCGGCCTCGCTGGCGTCGCCGGCCGTCGCGTAGAGCGCCCCGTCGTAGACGAGCAGTCGGCCGCCGTCGTGGATGCGTGCGCCGGGGATGCCGTCGAGCAGCGTCTCGGGCCGCCAGCCGTCGGCGACGTCGTGGCGGCGGATTCGGTTGCGCCGCCCGCCGCCCGCCGCGTACGTCTGGTAGGTGTAGGCCACGTCGGGGTCCTCGGGGTGGAAGGCGAGGCCGAGGAGGCCGCCCTCGCCGCCGGTCCGCGTGTCGGGGAACTCCGCGACCGTCTCGTACTCGCCGTCGACGACTCGACCGACGCGCCCCGGTCGCTCGGTGAGGTAGAGCGTCCCCCCGCGGTAGGCCGCACCCCACGGCACCTCCAGCCCGGTCGCCACCGTCTCCACGGCGACGGCCGTCCCGCCCGCGGTGGTCGTCACCGTCCCGTCCGCGTCGGTGGTGTCCGTCCCCGTCGAGCCGTCCGACCCGCCGATGCCGAGACACCCCGCGAGCCCCGTCGCCGCCGCGCCGCCGACGCTCGCGAGGTACGTCCGCCTGTCCATAGCGGAGCTAGGTCCGTGGGCGGGAAAAGGGTGTCCTGCTCCCCAGCAAGGCTATGAACGCCGGTGCACGTCCCGTACGCGGAGAACCAACGACGGGTCCGCAACCTCCCGACCCGCCACGGGTCGGCCGCCGGGCGATCCTGCGCGCGGGCGCGACGCTGGCGGCGGTCGGGACCGCCGGCTGTCTGGGGTATCGAGCTCTCGGAGCTACGGCTCCCGGATGACTCGCCGGTCCGCCTCGCCAGGCGGGCGGTCACTACCCACGGGCCTCCCGCTCGCCGTCCGCAACGCCGTCGGCGGTATCAGCGTGGAGACCGGGGAGCGAACTCGGGTGGAGGTCGTCGCACAGGCACGGACCGAGGCGGACGCCGACGCCGTCGATCGGCTGTCGGTGACCGACGGGGTCCGGCAGGGGGTCTTTCGCATCGAGGCCGACTACCCCATCCGGACGGCCGAGGCGACGCCGCTCCCCTCGACCGTGGCCTCGACGCGCGACTCGACGCGGCGAGCGAGAACGGCGCGGTCAGCGTCGAGGGCCTCGACCTCGCGGGGGGGACGGGTCACCGGGAACCGGGCGATGGGTCGCCTCGGCGAGAGAACACACGAACTCGTGATACGGACGGGGAACGGCGCGGTCGACCCGACGGCGATGAAGGAGGTACCGGCGGGGAACGGGTCGTGACGGTCAGTCCTGCCCGGCGTGCTCGGGGGTGCTGGCTCCCGGCGGCACCCGGTCGCGGCCGAACTCGTCGAACACGTCGAGGTCGTCGGGCAGTTCGTACGGTATCTCGCGTTCGGCCCGCCGGTCCACGTTCGCGTCCTCGACCGGTTCGGCGACGGACTCCCAGCCCTCCTTGACCGCGATGCTCTTGGCGGGCGTCCCGGCCGCGATGTGGTGGGCGGGGACGTCCGCGCCGATGGCGCTCTTGGCCGCGAGGATGGAGTTCTCGCCCATGCGGACGCCCGCCCGGACGAGCGTGTCGTAGGTGACGCGGACGTCGTCCTCGATGATGGTGTGGAAGTTCTGTACGGCGGTCTGGTCGTTCACGTCGTGGTCGTGCGAGAGGATGTGGGCGTTGTCGGAGATGGAGACGCGATTTCCGATGGTGAGCTTCCCCCGGTCGTCGAGGTGGACGTCGTCGTGGATGACGGTGTTGTCGCCGACGGAGATGTTGTGGCCGTAGGAGAAGGTGACGCCCTTGAAGATGCGGAGGTTCTCGCCGGCCTCCTCGAAGAGGTGGTTCGCGAGCATCTGTCGGAAGCGGAGCGCGAAGGCGATGTTGTCGGCCATCGGCGTGGCGTCGAACTGCCGCCAGAGCCACTGGAGGTGCTTCGAGCGCTGGAAGCGCTCCTCGTCCTTCTCGGCGTAGTACTCGGATTCGAGCGTCGAGTTACAGGGGTCGTACCCCTGCAGGCGGACCCGTTCGGCCGGCGAGACGTCCCCCCCGTCCTGCCAGCGGTCGTAGGCCTCCCGGTCCCCGTAGAGGTCCACGAGGACGTCCCGGACGACGTCGCAGGTGTCCTCCGGTCCCGAGAGCCGGTCGTCTACCTCACCGATGAACGCCTGGAGGCCCTCCTCGGCCTCTGGCGGGAGCGAGACGTGGCGCTTCGTCATGCTCCGGTCAAGGCCCGCACCGGCCATAGGGGTTTCCGTTGTACCGGTTTCTGCTGGGACCGCAGACCCCGGCGCTTACCGGTCGTCGCGGTCGTTGTCGTCGTTGTCGTCGTTGTCGCGGTCGTCGTCGCCACGACTCTTTGCGCCCGCTCCCGGGAGGGTCCCCCGGAGGACGCCGCCGTGCTCGGGCGCCGGGTTCGAGAAGTTACAGACGAACGCCGTCGCCGGGTGTGTGGGGTCGAAGACGACCTCCGAGGGGAACGACAGCGGCCCGCCCTCGAACACCGTATCGACCCGGTAGTCGTCGTCGCCCTCGTTCCCGTCGTCCAGCCCCTCGCCCCGCTCGGGGACGACGACGCCGATACGGTTCTGGGCGTTGAGCGCGACGTACAGTTCCGACCCGCGTGAGGTGAGGCCGTCGGCGCCGAACAGTTCGGGCCCCTCGACGTACACCTCGGCCTCGCCGGCGCTCCCGTCGCACTCGACGGGAATCCGGACGACCCGGCCCACGGTGTCGGAGACCCGGGTGACGTTCACGAACACGTCGCCGCGGACCGCGGTGATGCCGTTCGCGCCGAAGCTCGGCGTGTCGAGGAGGCGGCTGTCGGACCAGACGGACGGTTCGCAGTCGCCGGACCCGAGGGGCACCTCGTAGACGACGCCCCCGAAGGACTCGGTGACGAGCAGTCGGGACCCGAAGGGATAGACGTCGTTGACGAACCCCTGTTCGTCCGGGTGGACGAGCGTCGCCAGTTCCTCCGGGTCGGCGTCCTCCGCGCGCAGGTCGAGGGCGTAGACGCCGCCCGTCTCGCCGTTGACCGCCGTGTAGAGGACGCCGTCCTCGACGGCGACGCCCACGACGCCGCCGGGGTACTCGGCGACGAGGTGGGTGTCCTCGACCGCGAGGCCCGTCTCGGCGGTCCGGTCGGCGGGGAGGCGCCGGACGCTCCCCCCGGTGATGCCGATGTAGAGGTCGCCGTTCCAGTCGAACGCGACGTTCTCGGGCACTGGGTCGGTCACCGAGACGACCTCCACGAGGTCGCCGTCCCGGTCGCCCCCGTTCCGGTTCCCGTTCTCGTCATCGTGGTCGTCCGCCGCCGCGAGGCCCGACCCGAACAGCGTCGCCGCCACGCCCGCGCCCGTCGCCCCGAGGAACGTCCGCCGTGAGGGTTCCATGCCCTCGTGAAGGGCTGCCACGGAGTTAACGGTAGAGGAGCCGGCGGTCGAGGACCCCTTTCCAAAGTGACATTACCCGCGCCCGCGTCGGCCGGAACGGGCCATTTTCAACACCGGGGGTGCTCGAACGGGTATGAACGAGCACACACAGGGCGCGCCGGGGGACGGTCCCGCCGCGTGGACCCGGGAGCAGGCGGCCGGCCTCGGACGCACGGACGGCACCGTGCTTCCGGTCATCTACCCGCCGGCCGAGAAGACCGACCCCGACTACCACCTCTGGGACACCTGGCTGCTTCGCGACCGGTCGGGCGCGATGGCGGTGATCGACGGTTACCGCGTCGTCGTGGCGCTGACCGCCCCCTCGGACCTCCTGCCGGGCAAGCGCCACGACGTGGCGGCCCTCCGGTACTTCTACTCGGCGGACGGCCGGACGTGGCAGCGCGGCGGCGAGGTGTTCCCCGGGAGCGACCCGCTCGGGTCCCGGCAGTGGGCCGGCAGCGCCCTCTACGACGACGGCGACGTCTACCTCTACTACACCGCCGCCGGCGAGCGCGACGAGCCCGAACTCACCTACGGACAGCGCATCGCCATGGCCGAGGGGGGAACGGTGAGGACGGACGCAGACGGCCTCTCCATCGACGGCCCGTGGACGCACTCGGTCCTGCTGGAACCCGACGGCGAGCGCTACGAACGGCCCGAGCAGACTCGCGGGATGACCTACACCTTCCGCGACCCGTGGTTCTTCGAGGACCCCGGGACCGGCGAGACCTGCCTGCTGTTCGAGGCGAACACGCCCGTCCCGCCGGGCAGCGACGCCTGCGGGGGCGACGACGCACGACAGGCGTTCAACGGGAGCGTCGGCGTCGCCGTCTCCGAGTCGGGCGACCCCGCGGCGTTCGACCTCCGCGGGCCGATACTCGACGCCGTCTGCGTCAACCAGGAGCTCGAACGCCCCCACGTCGTCGTCCGCGACGGGCGGTACTACCTGTTCGTCTCCAGTCACCGCCACACGTTCGCGCCGGGGCTGGAGGGCGTCGACGGCCTCTACGGGTTCGTCGCGGACTCGCTGCGCGGCGACTACGAGCCGCTCAACGGCTCGGGGCTGGTGCTGACGAACCCCGCCAACGCCCCCTTCCAGTCGTACTCGTGGCTCGCCTACCCCCACCGCGAGGAGGTGCTCGTGACCTCCTTCTTCAACTACTTCGACTACGACCGGCCGACGATGGACGACGTGGCGCTCCTCCCGGAGGGCGAACAGCGCCGGCGCTTCGGCGGGACGCTCGCGCCCACCGCGCGCCTCGCGCTCGACGGGACGCGGACGCGACTCATCGGGACGCTCGACCACGGCCACCTCCCGACCGCCGACGAGGACCTGCCGGTCGAACCGTGGGACGCCCGGAACGCCGACTGGTCGCCGGGACGGGGTCGCTACTGACCGGCTACCGGCGGCCGGCGGGGAAGGTGGCGTCCAGTTCCCAGACGTCGAAGTCCGCCAGGCGCACCTCGCCGCCCCGGGCCGCGAGCGCCACCCCCTCGCTGTCCGGCCGCGTCGGGTAGACTCGGCTCGTCAGGCAGCGTTCCTCGTCGACGAACAGCTCCACCGAGGAGCTGTCGACGAACGCCCGCAGGGATATCCGGTCGGCCTCGCTCCCCGCGTGGTCGAGGGGGAGTCGCTGCTCGTCGGTCGTCACGCCGGGAGCGCGGCTGCTGTTCGACCGGTCGACGACGATCGACTCGCCGTCGGAGCGGACCGCGGTCCGTTCGCTCGCGCCCGGCGACTCGAACAGCGAGAGGTCGAACGTCGCGTCGGGGGCGAGTTCGACGTCGGCGCGCAGTTCGTAGGCGTTGCCGGTCACGTCGAGCGGTCGGCGCTCGCCCGCCGCGAGCGTCGTCGACCCGGAAACGGCGTGCCTGTCGCGGAGCGCCGCGAGTTCGGCGGCCGGACGCTGGCGGAGTCGGCCGTCGACGACGTCGATTTCGCGGGGGACCGAGAGCATCCCGGACCACCCGGCGCGCCACTGGGCCGCGCCGGTCCGGGCCTCGGGGAGCCACCCCCACATGAGCGTGCGCCCGTCGCTCGTCTCCATCGACTGCGGGGCGTAGAAGTCGCCGTAGTCGAGCGTACCGCGGGACTCGACGTCGAAGCCGGCCGTCCCGACGTCCGCACGCCCGAGGAAGTACAGCACGTCCGAGTAGTTCGAGACGTGGAGCAACTGCCGGTCGCCGAAGTCGAGCAGTTCGGGGCACTCCCAGACGGCGCCGTCGTCGATCCCCCCGACGAGCAACGGGCCGACGAACTCCCA
>CAYYSW010000044.1:0-12641 GCA_964474395.1 uncultured Halobacteriales archaeon | reverse complement strand
CCCCCACCGGCTACCGGTCAGGGCCGCCGCGACGCCGGCGAGCGCCAGCGCGACCGGGAGGCCGGTCAGGTACACCCGCGCGAGGCCGAACCCGAGGTAGCCGAGGACGACCTGTCGGTCCGCCCCCGCCGTCCGGAGCGCTATCGACCCCGTAGCGGGTTCGACCGAGGTCGGGACGCCGAGGTCCCCGAACCAGACGAACAACGCGCCCACCACGAACGCCCCGAGCGAGACGGACAGCAGGCCGACCGCGGCGTCGGCGAACGTCCCTCCCCCTCGCGGGCGATACCGTTCCCCGAGTCCGAACAGAGTCATGACAGGGGGTCGTCGCGTGGTCCCTATTCCCCTTTCGCCTGCAACGGGGTCCCCCAGCTATTTGTCGGCCCTCGATAACACTCCCCCATATGCCGTTCAAGGTCGACCTGATGGAGAGCGGAGGCGGTGGCGACCGACCGACCGTCCGCGTCGACGTCTGGAACCCGTCGGGCGAACACTGGGTGACGTACTTCCACCGGGACGACGGGGGCAGGTTGAACCTCGTCGCGGCGGCCACGACGAAGGCCAACGACCCCGAGGAGGCGCTGACGAACGACGACGTCACCGACACCGTCAGGGGGGCGCTTCGCCACTACGGGTTCGAACTGGCCGAGAACCCCGGATAGATACAAGTTCCCGCGGGCCGACGTGCAGGTATGGACCGCAACGTCGGCGGCCGCGACCGCCTCCTCCGTGGCGTCCTCGCCATCGCCCTCACCGTCGTCGCCCTCGGTGCCCTCCGGGGCGGGAACCGGACCCGCGGACTGCTCGCCGGAGTCGGCGCGCTGGCCCTCGGGTTCAACGCGACGACGTGCTTCTGTGGGCTGAACCGCGCGCTCGGCATCGACACCAGCGACGAGTAACCGGCCGCCCGAACCGGAGGCTTGAAACCCTCGCTCGAAGTACCACCGGCCGCGTGCGAGGGTAGCCAAGTCTGGAAACGGCGGCGGATTCAAGCTCCGCTCCTGTAGAGGTCCGTGGGTTCAAATCCTACCCCTCGCATGAGTGTGCGTCCCACCGGACGCACCGCATGCACACCGGGTGGGTTCGAACCAGGGAGGTCGCGCGAAGCGCGTCCGACCGTGGTTCAAATCCTACCCCTCGCATGACCGTGCCACCGCGCGGGAATGCGGAAGACCGCAGGGCGGTCTTCCCTCGCAAACCTTCACTGACGACGGCTGGGAGCGACGGCACCGTCCGACGACGCCCCGTCCCGCAGGTTCTTGCCCGAGCGGTCGCCATCCCCTCCAATGGTCGAACTCCGGCGTATCACCACCTACCCCGTCAAGTCCCTCGACCCGCACGCCCAGGAGACGGCGGAACTCGGTCCCGCCGGCGCGCTCGCCGGGGACCGCGAGTACGCCGTCGTCGCCAAGCCCGCCGACGCGCCCCACGACCCCGAGACGGCCTCCGTCTCCGGGTCGGGCGCGTACGTCAACGGTAAGCGGACCGACGCGGTCCACCGTCTGCGCTCGTCGGTCGACCCCGCGGCGCGGACGCTCTCGCTGCGCGTCCACGGCGAGGACGCGGTCCGCGAGTTCGACCTCGACGACCGGGGCGAACTGGACGACTGGCTCTCCGAGTACTTCGGGGAGGCGGTGAGCGTCCGCCGGGAACCGGTCGGCGGCTACCCGGACGACCGGGAGGCCCACGGTCCGACCGTCGTCTCGACGGCGACGCTCCGCGAGGTAGCCTCGTGGTTCGACGTGAGCGTGGACGGCGCGCGGCGGCGCTTCCGGGCGAACCTCGAGGTCGGCGGCCCCGACGTGCCGGCGTTCTGGGAGGACCGGCTGGTCGCCGACCACGGGGAGGCCGTCGCGTTCCGCGTCGGGGGGACGGAACTGCTCGGCGTGAACCCCTGCCAGCGCTGTGTCGTCCCGTCGCGGGACCCCGATACGGGCGAGGAGACCCCCGGGTTCCGCGAGCGGTTCCTCGAACGCCGGGAGGCGACCCGGCCGGAATGGCTCGACAGCGACCGCTTCGACCACTACTTCCGGCTCATGGTGAACACGCACGTCCCCCAGTCGGCGGTCGGGTCGGCGCTCTCGGTGGGCGACCCGGTCGAGGTGCTCGGGACGCGGTCGCTGTCGGGCGGCGAGTCCGGGTCACCGGAGGACTGAGCGCGCGCCAGGCGGTCGAACCGTTCGCGCGCCGCCCGGCCGCGCCGTCGCGTCTCGCGCGGGTCGTACTCGACGCCCGTCAGCGCGCCGTGTGCGAGGCCGACCGCGAACGCGGCGTCGACGTGTCGCCCCGCGGTCGGCAGTCGTGTGGCGTCCACGACCAGCGAGTCGCCGCCGTCCACGACGAGGACCGCGCGGTCCCCCTCGAAGCGGTCGAGGACCGCCGTCCGGTCGAGCGTCGGGTCGGCGGGCGGGTCGGCGACGGGTGCGAGGAACCCCCAGAGCGGGACGGTCAGGGCGAGTGCGACGAGCGGACGGACGACGCGGGGATCGGGCATGGGGGCGCTGGTCCCGGCATCGCACTTGAACGCTCGCCGGCGGGCCTCGGGTGATTCCCGACCTCACTCGTCGTCGCCCTCGGTGTCGCGTCGGGGGAGTCGGCGCGCCAAGCGGTCGAACCGTGACTGTGCGCCCTCCTCCCGTGAGCGCGTCCCGTGGGGACGGTACCTGATGCTGACGAGCCGCCCGTCATCGACGTGGACGGTGAACACGGCGTCCTGATGGCGCGCACGACCCGGGAGGTCCGACCGCGGAACGACGAGGTCGTCGACCGCCTCGCCGTCCTCCTCCAGCAGCAGGACGGCGTCGTCGCCCTCGAAGCGGTCGAGGACCGCCGTGTATCTAGGCATACGCCTCCGTAAGGACCCGCGACCCGTTGGCGGTTTCGACGGTCACGGTGTCGCCGTCGTTGTTCCAGACCGGCCCCGCCGCGCCCCAGTAGTAGTCGCCCCCGCCGTCGGTCCCGCTGCCGGACCGGAGCGTCACCTGCTCGCCCGGCCCCAGGACCGTCCCGTCGGGGAACGTGTAGGTCCGTCCGGACTCGTCGCGGACCGTCCACCCCGAGAGGTCGAGGTCGTCGTCCCCGCGGTTCTCGAAGACGACGTACTCGTCGTTCAGGTTCTCCCGGTCGTCGCCCGCGGCGTCGGCGTGGACCGACGCGACGGCGAGGTCACCCTCCGTGGACCCCCTCGGCGTCCCCGCCGACCCGGTCGCCTCGAAGGTCAGGCGCGGTTCGAGGGGGGCGTCGGCCCCCGGCGCTATCGACTCGCCGGCCCGCAGGTCGAGGGGGTCGGTCGGCGCCGCCCGCTGGGTGTACACCGTCACGAGTTCGCCGTCGCTCGCGACGACGACGTCGCCGTGGGTCGCCGTCCAGTAGACCGGCACGGAGAGGCCGGCGAGTCGTCGGAGGGTCTCCTCGTGGGGGTGGCCGTACCGCGAGTCGTAGGCACTCGATACCGTGACGACCCGGGGGCTGGCGGCCTCGAGGAGCGCCGTCGAACTGCTGGTCCGGCTCCCGTGGTGGCCGGCGGCGAGGACGGTGGCGTCCAGCGCCGCGCGGTGCTCGGAGACGAGGTACTCCTCGGCCTCCGCCTCGCCGTCGCCGGTGAGGAGGACGCTCGTCTCCCCGTGCTCGAGGCGGAGCACGAGGCTGTTCTCGTTTCTCGCCTCGCCGGCGAGGTAGCCCTCCGGCGGCGCGAGCACCGACACGTCGAGGCCGGCCATCGGTATCTCGTCGCCCGCGAGCGTCAGGTAGAGGGGCACGTCGTACTGTTCGACGGCGTCGAGATAGCGCCCGTAGGTGGCGGTGGAGGCGGCGATGCCGGGGTCGTACACCGCGCCGACGCCCTCGCCTTCCGTCTCGAAGTACTCGATGACGGCGGCGTGCCCGCCGATGTGGTCGGCGTCGGCGTGGCTCGTCACGAGGTGGTCGATGCGCTCGATACCTCGTTCCCGGAGGTACTCGAGGACGTCCTCGCCGCGGTCCGAGAAGTCGCCCGTGTCGACGAGCATCGTCTCGCCGTCCGGCCCGACGACGAGGGTGGCAGACGACTGGCCGACGTTGATGAAGTGGACCGAGACCGTCCCGCTGCCCTCGATGGGAATCGGGTCGCGGGTCGTGGTGTCGTCGCTGGTGCCCGTCCCTCCGCCCGTCGTGGGGGTCGTCGGTCCCTCGTCGGGCCCCGTTCCGGGCGGTTTGCCGACGAACGCGCCGCTACATCCCGCGAGGACGACGAGCAGGCAACAACAGAGGGCGGCGATGCGCATCTGGTGGTGAGGAAGGGCCCCAGTGACTTCCGCGCTGCGGCGTCGGGGTCCGGGGGACGACCGGTGAGCGGAGCCGGGTCGGGATCGCGGGTCCAGTCGGCGTCGCGCGCCGTGGCTACTGCCGTTCGACGGCCTCGACCTCGCCCAGGACCTCCCACCCGTCGGGCGTCTCGCGGGCGACCAGCAGGGGGTCGTCGTCGCCGTCCGAGACCATCCGGTAGGTCGTCTCGCCGTCGGTCGCCTCGCCCTGGAACGACTCCTGGAAGAACTCGGTGCTCGTCACCTCGACGTCGAGGGACTCGCCGCCCTCGACCGTCAGTCGGACCGGGTCCGGGGAGATGTTGTGGACCCGCTTGGCCAGTCGGTGCATACCTCCCGACTCGTCGCGGGCGGACTTAACCGGTGGCGCTTTGCCGCGCCGCGAGCGACCCCCCGCCATGCAGGACGAACGGACCCGCGTGGCCGTCGCCGAACGGGCGGCCCGCGCCGGCGCCGGGGTAGCGTACGACGCCTTCCGGGACGACATCGAGGTGGAGACGAAAGACGGCAAGACGGACGTCGTGACGTGGGCCGATCGGAAGGCACAGGAGCGCGTCGTCGAGGTCATCCGGGGGGTCTACCCGAATGACGCTATCGTGGGTGAGGAGAGCGTGGAGCGGAGCTCCACGGGAGACGCGAGCGGCGCGGAACCCCGTTCCGCGGACCGTCCGAGCGAGCACCACTCGCTCGGAGACGGCCACGAGCAGCGAGCGGGCGACGCGCGCAAGACGGTCCCCAAGGAGGGCCCGGCGTGGATCATCGACCCCATCGACGGGACGAACAACTTCGTCCGGGACATCCCGGTCTGGGCGACGAGCGTCGCCGCCGTCGTCGACGGCGAACCGGTCGCCGCGGCGAACGTCATGCCCGCGCTGGACGACACCTACGTCGCCGGGCCGGACGGCGTCACGCGCAACGGCAGCGAGGTGTCCGTCCGCGAGCAGTCGGACCCCGAGCAGTGTTCTGTCGTCCCGACCGTCTGGTGGAACTTCGACCGGCGCGACGAGTACGCCGCCGCCTGTCGGGCCATCGTCGAACGGTTCGGCGATATGCGACGCTTCGGCTGTGCGCAGGCGACCCTCTCGATGGTCGCGGCGGGGAGCATCGACGGGACGGTCACGAACGTGGACGTGAACCCGTGGGACTCCGTCGCGGGCGCGTTCATGGTCGAGCGGGCCGGCGGGACCGTCACGGACCTCGATGGGGAGCGCTGGCACCACGACTCGCGAGGGCTGGTCGCCTCCAGCGGCGCCTGCCACGAGGACGTCCTCGACGCGGCGCGGGCCATCGAGGATGAAGGCGAGACGGAGCCACGAACAGACTGACCGACCGACCGGCGGGCGCGGACCGCGCGACTGGCACGCTCTCACACCGCGTTTCGAGTACGTGCGCTCGGAGCGCACGCGACCGGAACCCTCAACATAGCGCGGGAGGGCACATCGGTATGGAACTCGACCAACGAGTCGGTCGGAGCCTCGGTCCCGAGCGGGCGTGGCTCTTGACCGCCGTCGCCGCCCTCGTCGCCCTCGTCGGTGGGTCCCTCGTCTTTCGCCGGACCGTCTGGGACGGCTTCCTCTGGCACTACTTCTGGGGTCCCGTCTTCGCGGACGCGAACAACGCCGTCTGTGCGGTCCGGGGCGGCGGTACCACGGAACTGCTCTACTCGACGAGCGCCTGCCAGGAGGCCGTCGCCGCCGGCGGGAACATCGTCGCGGAACCCGGCTACACCGTCGTCTCCGAGATCGGCTACGCCGTCACGCTCGTGTTCATGCTGGCGGGCGTGCTGTTCCTGCTCCGCCGCATGGACGTGGGTCGGGAGCGCGGACTCTTCTTCGCGCTCGTCCCGTTCATGTTCTTCGGGGGCGCGCTCCGCGTCGTCGAGGACGCCAACGACGCCGTCCCGCAGGGCGTCGAACAGGCCATCGCCTACCCGCTGAACTCGCTCATCATCAGCCCGGTCATCTACTTCACCGTCTTTCTCATCACGCTGGCGGCGCTCGTCGGGTCGGTGGCGCTGGCCCGCAACGGCGTCGTCTCGCGCTACGAGTACCCCCTCTTCGTCGTCGGGTCCGTCCTGCTCGTGGTGACGGTCGGCTACCTCGCGTGGTTCGTCTCGACGCGCCTCGGGGACGCCCGCCCGAGCGCCGGGTTCTACCCGCTGATACTCGTGTTCACGCTCGTCCTCTCGACGGTCATCGCCGGCGGTCTCTACCTGCTGTACGACCGTGCCGCGCCGATAATCACCGCCGGGACGGGCCTGATGAGCCTCGTCGTCCTCTTCGCGCACGTCCTCGACGGGGTGGCGAACGTCCTCGCGGCCGACTGGGCGCGCCTGCTCGGCCTGCCGTTCTCGTACACGCCGAAACACCCCGTCAACGAGTTCATCATCAACGTCACCGGAGCCGTCCTGCCGCCGTCGGTCATCGAGACCATCGGTCGGGCGTGGCCGTTCCTCCTCGTGAAGATCGTCGCCGCGACCGCCGTCGTCTACATCTTCGACGAGGGCATCTTCGAGGAGAACCCGCGCTACGCCATCCTCCTGCTGGTCGCCATCGTCGCCGTCGGCCTCGGGCCGGGGACGCGGGACATGCTCCGCGCGACGTTCGGTATCTAACGGGGCCGCCCCATCGGTTCCGGCCGTGTGAGTCACTCGTCCGTTTCGTTCTCCCGTCGGTCCTCCCGTTCCCACAGTTCCCGGACCCGCCCGTCGAGCGTGTCGAACGCGACCCGGAGTTCGCCGTTATGCCGGACCACGACTCGGTCGGGTCGGTCGCCCCCGACCGTCGCCCGGTGCTCGTAGCGCGTCGCGGTGGCGTTGCACCCGGACTTCCCGGCGGGGACCTCCGACCCGGTCCCGACGGCGACGAGGAGCGTCCCGTCGGCGTAGCGCGTCGCGTCCGCGTTCGTCAGGCAGGGCCGGTCCCCGATGCCGACGATGCTTCCGGTGACGACGGTCGACCCGTCGTCCTCGGCGGCAGCCCTCTCCGACCACTCGCCGTCGTCCGCGTCGAGGTAGTCGTCGCGACCGGGCGATTCGTCGGAGAGGTATCACGTCCCCCCGGGGGGGCCGCTTCGGCAAGTGCTTCAGGGTCGTCGGGCCCCCACTCAGGGGAACGGGTGGTGTTCGCGGTCCGGTCGAGCCTCGAAGCCCAGTTCCTCGGGGACCGCCTCGGCTCGCTCGCCGAAGTAGGCCCCGCCCATGAACAGCGGTTGGGCGTCGGGGACCAGCACGCGGACCGCCTCGAAGCCAAGCGACTCGACGTCGCGAGGCGTCAGGCGGGCGGCGTAGGCGTCGAGGTCGGCCTCCCCGACCCGGGCGAGCAGTTCGTCGAGTTCGTCCCCGCCGTCCACCGCCTCCCCGACGCTGTCGGCCGGTATCGTCGTCTCCGGGTCGGTGAACGACCGGACCGAGTCGGGCAGGGAGGCGAAGTGGCCGATGCGCCCGCCCGCGTTCCGCGCGTCGGTCTTCCCCATCCGGGAGAGTTCCGTCCAGTTCTGGAGCGCCTCACAGCAGGCCGACCGGGCCGCCGCCGCCACGTCGAGGTCGGCGTCCGTCCCGAGGGCGAAGCGGGGCCACTCGCCCTCGCGGTGGACGGCGACGCTCACGACGGGCACATCCACGTCCTGCGTGAGCAGGGTGGCCGTCACCGAGAGGTCCTCCGAGCGGGCGCGCCGGACGAGCGTCCGGTAGCCCTCGTCCTCGACGGCGAGGCCCAGCGGGTCGTACGTCGAGTACCACGAGAGCATCGCCGCGTCCCGCTCGACGACCTCGCTCAGCCCCGCGACCAGCGCCTCGGCGCCCGAGTTCCCGAGGCCGAGGCCCGTCGTGATGGTCGGTCCGGCACCGGGGAGCGGGAACTGGACGCGTTCGGCGGGCAGGAACACCGAGTCGCCGCCGTGCAGGTCCTCTCCGGCGACCCACCGGCGTTGCCCGCCCGTCTCGACGTCCGCGGGGAGGACGAACTCGGAGAGGGGGACGGTACTCGGGACGTCGTCCGGGCGCGCGGTGCCGAAGTCCGCCGCCGAGAAGACGCCCGCGCTGTAGCGTTCGAGGGCCTCGCCGATGGCCTTCATGTACGCGGCGTCCCAGTCGAGGGCGACGCCGGCGGCCTGCTGGCTCGCCTGGACGTCGCTGAACCCGGTCGTCTCGCCGACCTGCGCGAGGTAGTAGGGGACGGGGAACGACTCCACCTCGCCGACCTGTCGGACGATGCCGACCCGGTCGTCGACGGCGCGTTCCGCCCGGGCGAGCGCGTCATCGAGGTCGCGCGGTTCGTACCCCCGACGGAGGGTCGTGTCGGTCCCGGAGCCACAGGAACACCGGGGGAGCGCGAGGAGGTCACGGCGCGCGTGGGGGAGTTCGGTCAGGGTGCCGAGGACGCCCGCCGCGCCGTCGAGGAGACGGACCGCCGCTCGGCCCGCGAGCGCGCCGGCGAGTCGCCGGGTGGCCGCGTCCGGACCAGTCTCACCGGCGTCGTCCCCGCCATCACCGACGTCACCCTCGACGCGGTTCGCCGCGACACGTCCCCGGAGACAGTCGTAGCAGGCGGTCTCGGGGCCGAACGCCGCGACGCTGGCCTCGACGCCGGGGAGTGCCGCCCCGCCGACGCCGCCCAGTTCGACGGCGACCCACGGGGTATCGCCGTCGAGTGCGGTCCCGTTCGCCGTCCCGAAGCGCGCCGTACCGACGTCGCCCACGACGACGGCGAGGTCGGCGGTGTCGATGTCCTCCGCGTCGGCCGCCATCGGGTCCACCCCGGCGTCCGAGAGTGCCGCGCGGACCGCCTCCGCCGCGGGGCCGTCCCCGACGAGTGCCACAGTCATGGCTCCGGATGGGTCGAGCGGATGGAAAGGCGTTCCCGTTCGCACGGCGGGCCACGACGGCTTACCGGGGCGGGGCGCCAGAAGCGGAATCGGGTCGGAGACCGGACGCGGGTCGTCGGTCGGAGGGGGAGTGTGCGCGGTGGGCGAAGCTACCGGCCGACGACGCGACGCCGGTCGGGGGCTCTCGCGTACCGCGCGGCCGGGTCGTCCCGGCTCAGGAGGCCAGCAGGCTCTGGGCCACGTTGGCGAGCTCGCCGTTGTCGGCGCCGCGCAGGCGGTCGTCGCCGAGGACGAGCCGGAGGCGCGGGCGGCCGACGTCGATGGGTACCTTCTCGGTGTCGATGAGGCCCATCTCCTCCATCCGGGTCTTGGTGCGGGAGAACGTCGCCTTCGAGGCGATGCCGACGTCCTCGCCCCACTTGCTGATGTCGTAGAGGAGTTCCTCGTTCTTCGCCGCGACGAGCAGGCTGATGGTGACCTCGTCGAGGCCGTCGCCGTCGCCGCGGGCGGTCTCGAGCGACGAGAGGACGGTGTCGAAGTCCGTCGCGACGTCGTCACCGATTTCGGCCGCGAGGGACTGACGGACCCGACTGATGGGCGGCGTGCGGAGGTTGAACTGCTCGCTTTCCTCCCACGTGTCGGCGTACTGCTCGACGGCACGCTCGACGAACTCCGCGTCGTCGGTGACGAGGCCGGCCACCATGTCGCCGGCGGCGACGACGGCCATGACCGCGTCCTCGGTGACGACGAGGGTGTTCGTGACGTCCTCGAACGTCCGGAGGCCGAGGCGACCGGCGTCGATGAGGTCCGCCGCCGTGCTCGCGACGATGAAGTCCCCGAAGACGTCCTTCAGGGTCCGTTCGCTACCGAGCAGGCGGACCGAGACGTCGTCGGTCCCTTCGAGGGCGTCGACAGCTGCTTCGAGCGTCCTGCCGGACGGATTGACGAGATACGCGGTCCCGTCGACGTCCGCGAAGGCCGCTCCGAGGAGCGCTTCCACATCTGACTCGAGTAAGTTCGAGTTCATTGTTAAACTATAGGGCTAAGTAGTATTTAATTTCACCGCTCCGGTCTCTCCCAAAACCCTCCGAGAGTTCTCCGGGCCGTTGATTTCGGCCAAATCGCAGTACTGCGAACCTGTTAATACACGATTACCTGAAATTCTCCATAAGTTCATCACTCCACCGGAGCGACCCGTCGTAGACCACCGGAACCGAGCGCTCGGCGAGCAGCTCGCACACCTGCGCCGTCCCGAGGGTCGTCTCGGCGGGCGCTCCACGCAGGCGACGGCAGGTCTCGAACGGTGCGCGGTAGCACCCGCCGGCGCGACCGTCGGCCGGGACGGTGTAGGTGACCCGATACGACTCCCCGCAGATTTCCGTCTCGCCGCTGTCACCCTCCGAGTCGGCGCGTTCGAGTTTCACGACCGACGGTTCGGCGTCGGTCAGCGAGAACGTTCCGTCGCCGACGACGGTGTAGTCGGTGCTCATGACTATCTGGCGGCGTGCCAGCTGCATCGCCCGCTCGATGCCGAACCCACACATCAGGAGGCGCGCGAACGCCGTCCCGACCGTCGCCGCCTGTTCGTTGAGGACCGTCCGGAGCGTGACGGCCCCCGCGACGCTCCCCGCCTCGACCAGCGTCCGACCCTGGTGGAACGACCCGCAGGCGTTCAGGAAGAACGTCCGCGCCCCCGACCGCGAGAGGCTCTCGCAGTCGAGACTACCGTCCGGGCACCGGAGCCCGTCGACCTCGCAGTGGCCGATGTAGTGGACGAAGTCGTGGGGCGCCTCCAGCAGCCGGGCGAGTTCGTCCGTGCGCAGCGCCTCGTACAGCGACACCGACGCCGGGAGGCCGTCGGTGCGCGCGCTGTACGTGTCCGTGACCACGTCGTGTTCGCCCTCCATGGCGCCGTCGTTGAGCACGACGGCGACGTCCAGTTCGCCGTCGGTCGCCGGAGCCGCCCGGCGATGTTCGAAGGCGGCCCGCGAGAGGGTGAACGCCGAGACGGGGACGCCCTCGGCGAGCCACGCGTGGAGCTCCCCGCCGTGGAGCGTCGGTTCGACCAGGTCCACCGAGGCGACGCGCCTGCCCGGGCTCGCCCGCCCGCGGGGGCGTCCCCCCCGATAGAAGTCGTCGAGCGAGCAGCGCAGGAGCCCCTGTTCGTCGATGTCGGAGGCGTCCGGGCGGTAGACGAGGCTGAGGGCGTCGAGCAGGTACGGGAGACACCGCACCGCCTCGTCGGTCGGGTCGGCGTACGTCGAGAGGTGCCACGGCGGGCGCTCCTCTTCGAGGCGCGAGCGGTCGGTGCCGAGGTAGGCGTCGAGGCGCCGCCCCGGCGAGACGCCGCGCAGCCCCTGCGGACAGAGCCCGAGGTCGGAGACGAGGCCGGTTCGACACGCCGTCGCTTCGTCGGCGTGGTCGCGGACGATGGCGTCGAGCGTGAAGACGTCCCGCAGGAGCGAGGCGACGTCGTGCTGGAACGAGGGCAGCGGGTCGAGGGTGTACTCGCCGTTCGGCGTCCGGACGTGGGGACGGTCGGCCCCGACCGACACCCTCGCGCCGAGGTAGTACGCGAGCGGGGCGGCGACCAGCAGGTGGTCCCGGTCCGCCGGGAGATGGAACTGGACGTCGGTGTCAGGCCGTGTCTCCACCAGCGACGGGGGAACGGTCGTCGCCCTGGCCTCGTCGTCCACGGTGACGAGCGGAGGGTGGGGACGGGCGTCGGGGTGCGAGCGCTCCGGGCCGGTCGCCCGGAGCCGGGAGGGGAGGTACGTGAGCGCCGTAGCGAGGCCCTCGGCGGTCGGGGCGACCACGAGTTGAGGGAGGTCGCCCGCACCACCGGGGGACGACGAGTCCGGACCGCGCTCGGTCATCTGTTCGTCCGAACATCTCTGAGTCGTAAAGGTGTATCGACGTATGGAGGGGTAGATTATTGACAGCCCATCCCGGAGGGCCGGACATGGAGTACGACCACGTCCGGGAGGTCGACCCGGCAGTCGCCGACGCACTGGCGGGGGAACTCGACCGGCAGCGCGAGACGCTCGCCATGATCGCGAGCGAGAACCACGTCTCGAAGGCGGTCCTCGAAGCACAGGGCAGCGCGCTCACGAACAAGTACGCAGAGGGGTACCCCGGCGAGCGCTACTACGCCGGCTGTGAGTACGCCGACGACGTCGAGGAACTCGCCATCGACCGCGCGAAGGAACTGTGGGGTGCCGAACACGTCAACGTCCAGCCCCACTCCGGGACGCAGGCGAACATGGGCGTCTACCTCGCCACGCTCGACCCCGGCGACAAGATCCTCTCGCTCTCGCTGACCCACGGCGGCCACCTGAGCCACGGCCACCCCGCGAACTTCACGGGCCAGCTGTTCGAGGTCGAGCAGTACGAGGTGGACCCGGAGACGGGCTACATCGACTACGAGGACCTCGCGGAGACCGCCGAGTCCTTCGACCCGGACATCGTCGTCTCGGGGTACTCCGCGTACCCCCGCGAGGTCGAGTGGGAGCGCAT
>CAYYSW010000043.1:11642-12656 GCA_964474395.1 uncultured Halobacteriales archaeon | reverse complement strand
CGCGCCCGCTGGCGCGAGCGTGCCTGCGGACACGAGTTCGCTCGGCGGGTCAACTCCCCCTCGTCTCCTCGGGGTTCGCACGCCTCATCGCTGGCGGGGAGGGGTCTCGTTTCTGTTCCAGAGCCGACGGTCTCCCGTCCCGGACTTGCGCCCGGTCACCTGCCCGGCCGGTGGGGGGACTTTCCTCGTGTGCGCGCCTGCTGGCGCGAGCGTGCCGCGTTCGCGACACGCAGCCACGGCGGCCGGTCACCCGCTGCCACACCCGAAGTAGTCGGCAGGCATCCAAAGGTCGTTCGGTTACTCGTCTTCCGTGCCGAACCCGACGCTGGCGGCGTCCTCGGCCGCTCGCTCGGCGGCGGCGTCGATATCGAACTCCCGGACCACCTCGCCGTCCCGCACGAGCGGTTCCATGAGGTCCTCGCCCCCATCGGGGGCGGCCTCGTCGGTCGGTCGCACGAGGTGGCGGCCGTCGTCGGTGCGGTAGACGGCCTTGACGCCGGGGAGCTTCCCGCGCTTGGCGGCCGGGTCGCCCTCGCGCTCGACGATGTCCAGCGCGAAGTCGACCGGGTCGGCGTTCGAGACGTAGCCGCCGACGCCGAAGCCGTCCGCGACGTCCCGCAGGTCGCGCAGCTCGGCGGGGCCGAGGCCGCCCGAGAGGAAGACCTCGACGTCCTCGAAGCCCGCGTCGTCGAGCTTCCAGCGCACCTCGCGGGCGATGTGCCGGAAGTCCCCACGCCGGGACCCCGTCGTGTCGAGTCGGACGCCGTCGAGGTCCTCCACCGCTCGCGCCGCCCGGAGGCTCTCGTCCGTCTCGTCGGTGTAGGTGTCACAGAGCGCGATTCGGGGAGTCTCGGGCGGCGAGGACTCGTCGAAGGCCCGCCAGGCGGCCTCCTGTTCGCCCGCGCCGAAGCAGATGACCAGCGCGTGGGGCATCGTCCCGCTGGCCTCCCGCCCGAGCTGCTCGCCGGCGGCGACGTGCGAGAAGCCGTCGAACCCGCCGACCAGCGCCGAGCG
>CAYYSW010000043.1:5653-11632 GCA_964474395.1 uncultured Halobacteriales archaeon | reverse complement strand
CGCGATGGCGGGGTGGACGTGGCGCGCGCCGAACGAGAGCAGCGACGAGTCGGGGGCGGCGCGTCGGGCCCGAAGGGCGCTCGTCGCGACGCCGCTCGCGTGCGAGAGGAAGCCGAGCAACGACGTCTCGTAGCGCGCGAAGTCGGTGTAGGTCCCCTCGATACGCATCACTGGGCCGCCGTCGAAGAGGGTTCCCTCTGGGAGGGCGTCGGCGTCCACCGGCAGGCCGGAGAGGAGGTGGGCGGCGTCCTTCAGGCCGGCGAGGAGTTCGAACTCGCCGGTGGGGAACTGGTCTGCCGTGACCTCCGCGACGACGTGCGGGTCGCGGTCGGCGGCCCGGAGCGCCTCGACCGTCCGGTCGAAGTAGGCGTCCGTGGCCCGCCCCTCGCGGATGGCCTCGGCGGAGACGATGTCGAACATACTCCGAGTACACGGGGGCGCTCCAAAAAGGGGGGTAGTTCCGGGCCGGCACCGCCCCGAGGCCCTGCAGGCCCTCATTCGCGGGCGTGGACCGCGTCGAGCTCCCCGACGGTCGGCGCGTTGACGATGGTCACCGTCGTCCCCTCCCTGGTGACGCGGAAGGCGTCGGCGTAGCCACCCTCGGGGACGACGTAGACGTCGCCGTCGCGGGTGGCGTTCTGGGTCGCGAGCAGGTCGCGGTAGCCCGCGAGGAACTCCCGGGCGTCCTCGGGGGTGTCCCACTCCGTCTTCCAGACGTAGCCGTACTCGTCCCCGTCACCGCCGGCGCGCCGGTAGGGGACCAGTCGGTCGCCCGCCCACCCCGCCGAGAGCGGGTGGGAGTAGTTGTACGTCGCGTGGTCCTCGCCGACGACGCCCGTCTGCGAGAACGTGACGTAGATGGACGCCTCGCCGAGCGTCTCCGCCGGCTGGTCGACGTCGAAGCGCTCCCAGCCTCCCGAGGTGCGGTCCTCGACGCCGACCTCCGCGGGCGCCTCCCTGCCGTACTTCTCGGGGTGGATGACCTGCTCGGTGCTCGCCGGGAAGTCCTCGTAGGCGTCGTTGACCGCCTCCCACCCGCCCGACTCGCGGAGCGACTCGACGAACCGCGGGCCGGAGACGTAGGGGTGGATGACCGTCTGGTAGATACCCTCGGCGAACCCGGCGGGCCGACCGGCGCTCCCGCCCCCGCCCGAGCGGTTCGGGAGGGCGAGACAGGACCACTCCTCGGAACAGCGCGCCTCGTAGCGCGCCTCGACGTAGTTGGCGTCGCCCTCGACGAGACCGTTGCGCGCGAGGTTCCCGTCGCGGGTCGGGCGGTTCGGACCGAGGCCCAGTCGCTGGTCCTGCAGGGCGTGGACGAGTTCGTGGGCGAGAGTGCGGGTGTCGAGGGTCGGCGTCTCGCTGTCGCTGACGATGACGATGCGGTCGTTCGAGTAGAAACCGAGGACCGCCGACCCGAACACCGTCTCGCGGGCCGTCCCCGCGTCCGCCGACTCGTTGACGACGAACGACGCCTCCCAGACCACGTCCTCAAAGGCCTGGCGGGCCTCGTCGCCCTCCCCGTCGCCGCGCGATTCGAGGTACTCCTCGCGGGTGAACAGTTCGACGGACACCGTCTCGCGGAACTCCAGGCCGCGTATCGCCTCGACGCGGGCCATCGTCCGGGCGACGACGGCCTCGCGTTCGCTCTCGTTGAGACCGTCGGCCTCGGTGACGGACACGGGGTCGGTGGCGGCGTACCCGTTCTCCCAGCCGATGCGGTCGTTCGGGTCCTCGCCCGTACCGACGGGCAGGCTACAGCCGGCGAGGACGAGCATCGCGACGAGCGCGACGGCGAGCAGCGGCGCGGACGCGGACCGACTGGACCGAGTCACGGCTCAGTCGCGCCGGGTGCGCGAGCGGGCGAACAACGCGGCGGCGAGCATCGCGACGACGGCGACGACGACGCCGAAGCCGGGGCCGTCGCCCGTCGAGGTGCCGGTGTCGGCCGCGTCGTCACCGGCGGTCGCGTCCCCGTCGTCGCCGGTCGTCCCCTCCCCGGCGGTCCCGTTCGCACCGCCCGTCTCGTTCTGGACGGCCCGCACCTCGACCCGGTCGTCGATGGCCGGCAGCGTCCCGACCGTCGGTGCGTTGACGATGGTCGTCGTGTTCCCGTCGACCATGACGTGGATGGCGTCACCGTAGCCGCCCGACTCCGGCAGGACGTAGGTGTCCTCCCCCGCTCGCTCGGCGCCGCGGTAGTTCAGCAACTGCTGGTAGCCGTCGTAGAACTCCTCGGCGTCCTCCGGGGAGTCCCACGTCAGTTTCCAGACGTAGCCCGTCTCGTTGGTGTCGGCGGACGCCTCGCTGACGTACGGCAGGAGCTTGTCGCCGTCCCAGCCCGCGCTGTACGTGCTGGTGTAGTTGTAGGGGTCGAGTGGGTCCAGTTCGCCGGCGTCGTTGCGGTTGGTGAACGCGGGCGCGGGGATGAGCTGTGTCTGCCCCTGCGTCTCGAAGGCCGGGTACATGAACATCGAGAAGACGCCCGCCTCGCCGAACTCGGCGTAGTCGAGCGAGTCCGGCAGGTCGAGGGGTTCCCACGAGTCGTTCGAGCGGTCCTCGATGGTCACGGGCGTCGGGGCGTCCTCGCCGTACTTCTCGGGGTGGATGGTCTGTTCGGTGCTGGCCGGGGGGTCCGCGTAGACGGCGTTGACCGCCTCCCAGCCGCCCTGTTCGTGGAGCGTCTTGACGAACGGCGGGCCGTCGCTGTAGGGCTGGAAGACCAGCAGGTAGAGGCCGATGTTGGCCAGCTGCCCGCCGGCGGTACCGTTGGTCGGGGTGTCCTGGAGGCACTCGCCCCAGTAGCCCTCCGCGCCCTCGTTGAGTTCACAGCGCTGCTGGTAGAGGTAGTCGACGTAGTTGCCGTCGCCCTCGACGATGCCGTCGACGGCGTTGTGCAGTTCGCGGGTCGACTGGTTGTACGACGAGAGATCGTACTTCTGGTCCTGAAGGGCGTGGAACAGTTCCTGTGAGAGCGTCACCTCGCTCAACTGCGGCGAGGAGGTGTTCCCCGAGACGACGACGATCCGCCCCTCGGCCGGCGAGTAGTAGCCGCCGACGCTCGCGCCCTGGTTGGCCTGCTGGACGGAGACGGCGTCGGTGGTCTCGTTGACCATGAACAGCGCCTCGTACTTCACGTTCTGGTGGAGGCGGTTCTCGACGGAGACGTTGCTGTAGCCCGCGCTGTTCTCCTCGCGGAACTCCTCGCGCGAGAGGATCTCGACGGGGACCGTCGACTCGAACTCCAGCTGGCGGACCTCCTCGACACGGGCCATCGACCGGGCGACGACGGCCTCGAGTTCCGTGTCGTTGAGGCCGTCGGCGGGGTCGACGGAGATGGACTCGTTGTACCAGTAGCCGTTCTCCCACCCGAGGACGTCGGTGTCGGGGTCGGGCGGGGCGGTCTGTGCCTGGACGGCGGTCGTCTCGGCGGCGGTATCGGTCGGTTCGTCGGCACCGGCGGCAGTCGTCGCGGGCGCTGCCGGCGCGGCGGCCGCCGGCGCGACCACCGACAGCACGACCAGCGCGGCCACGACGAGCGCGAGGCGTCGCATACACGCTCTCCACGGGGCAGAGGGATAAAGGTCCGACCCCCGTGCCGGCACGGCACACGGACTCCCCGACGCTGACCCGGTCGGGCTGGCGGCCCTGATCCCCACACCCCACCGGGACGACCGTTTATCCCTCGGTGGTACCAACCGCCACACATGCAGTTCGACCCCGACAGCACCGCGGCGGTGGTCGTCGACATGCAGAACGGCTTCTGTCACCCCGAGGGGAGCCTCTACGCGCCCGACAGCGAGGCCGCCATCGAGCCCGTCGCGGACCTCCTCGCGGAGGTGCGGGAGGCCGGCGCGAGCGTCGTCTTCACCCGGGACGTCCATCCGCCCGAGCAGTTCGAGGGGAACCACTACTACGACGAGTTCGAGCGCTGGGGCGAACACGTCGTCGAGGGGACGTGGGAGACCGACATCGTGGACGGCCTCGACGTCCGTCCGGACGACCACGTCGTCACGAAACACACCTACGACGCCTTCTACCGGACGGAGCTGGAGGGGTGGCTGAACGCTCACGGCGTCCGCGACCTGCTCATCTGCGGGACGCTCGCGAACGTCTGCGTCCTCCACACTGCCGGGAGCGCGGGACTGCGGGACTTCCGGCCCGTCGTCGTCGAAGACTGCGTGGGGTTCATCGAACCCGGCCACCGCGACTACGCACTGGAGCACGCGGATTGGCTGTTCGGCGAGGTGCGCGAACGGAGCGACATCGAGTTCGCCTGACCGCACAGACGCTGTCGGTCAGGTGGAAGCCGTCCGCCGGCGAGAGGACGACGAGGCCGTCACCGTACTACTCGCTCGTCCGGGCGGTGACCTCCTCCGTCGTCCCGCCGTGTGCCGTCCGGACAGTGTACGGGCGTGTCTCGTCGCCCGCGAGCGCCGAGACGTCGAAGACCTCGCACCTCCCGTGGGCGTGCCGGTCGGAGGGCGTCGCCTCCCGTGGAGGCCAGACCGACGGTCGATAGAGAGCACTCAGCCGCGCCGGAGGGCCGAATCAGCCCTGGAAGAGCCGGTAGGCGCCCTGCCCGACGGCGACCGGCTGGACGCCGTCGTTCGGCGTCTCGCTGGTGACGGTCACCTGGCTGACGCCGACGCTGCCGCCGGCGCGGATGACCTCCGCGGTGGCGCTCATGTCGCCGGCGGCCCGCCGGAGGTAGTTCACGTTGAGGTTGATGGTGGCGACGCCCCCCTCGATGGGGTCGTCGAGGGTGGGACGCAGGGCGACGCCACCGGCGGTGTCGATGAGCGTGGCGGCGATGCCGCCGTGCATGGTCGGCGGCGAGGTGGGGTTGGTCAGCTTCTCGTCGAACGGGACGGCGAGCGTCACGGTCCCCTCGGCGAACTCCTCGACGCTCGTGCCGAGCCACGAGAGGTAGCCGTGCTCCTCCTCGATGAACCGCTGGAGGAGCTCGCGGGCGCCCTCGTAGGAGTCGTCGGTCATGCCCGACCGTCGGCCGCCCGACCGCTTGTAACCCGCGGGTTCGACGGTTCGCCGGACCCGCCGCTCAGTCGGGGGGCCCGCCGGTACGGGCGGCGTACCCCTCGGGCGTGAGCGTGTACGCCCACCCCTCCTCGACGCTGACGACGCCCGGCAGTCGGGCGAGGACGTCGAAGAGGTCCGCATCGAGCCAGTCCTCGGGAGGTCGTCGGCCCGCCCGGACGGTCGCCGCAGCCCGGCGGAGCGCCGACGGTTCGCGCTCCCCGCGCTGGAGGGCCGCCAGCGCCCCCGCGACGGCCAGTCGCTCGTCGTCGTCGAGCCCGAGGTCGGTCAGCGCCTCGGTCGCGCTGGCGTAGGGGGTCCCCTCGTCGGCGCCGCGGACGGCGCGGGCGAACCGGGGGTCGCCGCCCGTCTCGCTCACGCCGGGCGTGCCGGTGAACGCCCAGAAGCCGTCGTCTTCGGCGGGCGCCTCCACGTGCGGGAGGGCCGCGAGGTGGTCGCGGACGACCTCGCTCCACCACGCCCCCGGGGACTCGAAGTCGAGGGGGACCTCGCTGAACACCCCGTCCCGCAGTTCGGCCGCCGTCGCCCGGCCCCAGTAGCGCAGGAACGCGAACGCCTCCCGGACGGCGTCGCGGCGGTCGGGAGCGAGTCCGCGCGCCTCTAGTGCCCGCTCGACGTCAGGGGGGACGCCGAGCGAGTTGTCGCCGGTGCCGTCCCCCGGTGCGCGAAGGACCTGCCGCCCGCTGTCGGTGAGTTCGAATCGCCGCCCGTCGCCGGTCGCGGCCTCGTCCGAAGTGTCCTCCCGGACGAGACCGTTGTCGGTCAGGAAGACGAGGCGGTCGTCGAGCGTCGAGGGGGGAAGGGCGGCACGCGTCGCGAGCACTTCCCGTCGAGCGCGCCCGTCGCGGAGCGCCGCCAGCACGGCGAGGTCGACGGCTGTCAGCGTCGGGTTCGATGTGTCGTCGGTCATGGTCGGGGCTC
>CAYYSW010000043.1:0-5553 GCA_964474395.1 uncultured Halobacteriales archaeon | reverse complement strand
CCGTCGGGACCGGGGGCATCGCACTAGTGACGGAACGCGATCCGGGCGGATAGCTCTACCGCGGACCGCCGCCGGCCCCGACGCACCCGCCGACGGACGGGCGCGTCGGCAAGCAGCCGAGGGATAGCCGCGTGTCGCCTTCGGACGAGCCGGTATGCCGATATCGATATCCCATCCGGTTCCGGACGGCGACACCGATACCCCCACCGAGGGTCGGATGGTGTCCGCTCTCCGGACGCCGCCCGTCCGCACCGCGCTCCGCGGCGCCGTCGGCGGCCTCATCGCCACCGTCCTGATGACGCTGTACCGGACGCCCGTCTTCCGGGCGCTCCCCCCGACCGCGGAGTTCTGGGCGCAGTACGTCGCGGGCGGCGACCCCGAGGACCACAGGGCGGCGGGGCTCCTGTTGCACCTCCTCTACGGGACCGTAGCGGGGGCGCTGTTCGGCCCGGCGTTCCGGGCCGCCGACGGACGGACGGGGCTGAGCCGCGACCAGCTGGGCGTCGTCGCCGGCCTCGGCTACGGCCTCCTGCTGTCGGCGTTCGGCGAGCGCGTCCTGCTCCGCCGGCTCATCGGCACGGACCTCGATGCGGGGGAACGGGCGGTCTTCCACGTCGGCCACGTCGTCTACGGGCTGACGCTCGGGAGCTGGGTGAGCACGCGCCGGCGCGTCGGCGAGGTGTACGACTGACACTGGAACTGAACGGCGTGCCGCTGCCGTCTCCCGGCGCCGCCCCCGACGGCCGCGCGCAAGCTATTTGCCCCCGATGACCGACCACGAGCCATGCAGTACTACGAGGACATCGAGGTCGGCACGGTCCACGAACTGGGGAGCACGTCGGTCACGCGCGAGGAGATCGTGGAGTTCGCCGAGGAGTACGACCCCCAGCCGTTCCACCTCGACGAGGAGGCGGCGGAGGAGAGCATCTTCGGCGGCCTCATCGCCAGCGGCTGGCAGACGGCGGGTCTCGTGATGCGCCTGCTGGTCGACGAACACCTCAACGACTACGCGAGCATGGGCGCCCGCGGCGTGGACGAGCTGCGCTGGCACAGGCCGGTCCGTCCGGACGACACGCTCAGCGCGGAGCTGGAGTTCCTCGACAAGCGCCCCTCCGAGAGCAACCCCCGCATCGGCCACGTCGAGAGCCGCGTCAGCGCCCACGACGGCGACGGCGAGGAGGTCATCTCCTGGGTCGGGCTGGCGATGTACGAGCGCCGCGAACACGCCGAGGGCGGACGCGACGGGGCGAACTGAGGCGGCCGGCGTCGTGCGCGGAAGGCGAGACGGTGGCTACAGACGTCACCCACGGTGAGGGGATGGGCAATACGGATAGCCGCTACGCAGGTATCGGTCGGGAACCGTTCCCCGACCGCGGGACGAGACACGCGGGGCCGAGACGCCCCGTCGTCGGACGCCACATCCCTCGGGGGACTCGCTCATTGACACTCGACGGGCGACCCAGACGCCCGTCGTCGGCCGCCGTCCGACCGGCCGTCCACCACCGTCCGACCGGCCAGCCCGGGCGGGATTTTTGTGCTGCGTCGCCGACGACCAGTCGTGACTGACGCTACCGACTCGATGCCGGCGGACCCGCGGGTCGCCGTCGTCGGCGCGGGTACGATGGGCTACGGCCTCGCAGTCCAGTGTGCCCTCGAGGGGTGTACCGTGACGCTCACCGACCACCGCGAGGCGAACCTCGACCGGGCCGCCGAGCGCGTCGGGGCGGCGGCCGACTTCCTCGCCGAAGCCGGACGCACCGACGCGCGCCCGGAGTCGTTGCTGGGTGCCATCGGGGGGACCACCGACCGCGCGGACGCCGTCGGGGACGCCGACGTCGTCGTCGAGACCGTCAGCGAGGACCTCGCGGTCAAAGGCGAGGTGTTCCGAGACGTCGCCGCCCACGCCCCCGAGGACGCGGTGCTGGCCTCGAACACCTCCGGCCTCCCCATCAGTGACATCGCCGAGGGCGTCCCCGACGCCGCCGACCGGGTCGTCGGCTGTCACTGGTGGAACCCGCCGTACCTCCTCCGGCCCGTCGAGGTGGTCCGCGGGGAGGCGACGAGCGACCGGACCGTCGAGCGGACGCGGGCGTTCGTCGAACGCGTGGACCGCGACCCGGTGCTCGTCGAACGCGACGTCCCGGGGTTCGTCTGGAACCGCGTGCAGTTCGCCGTCCTCCGGGAGTGTGCGCACCTCGTCCGCGAGGGCGTCGCGAGCGTCGAGGACGTAAACCGCGCGGTCCGGGACGGCTACGCCCGGCGCACCGCCGTCGTCGGCCCCTTCGAGACGGTCGACATCGCCGGGCTGGACCTCTTCGCCACCATCGCCGAGGACCTCTACCCCCACCTCGCGGACGACGACGGGCCGGGGCCGGAGTTCGAGGAGCGCATCGACTCGGGGAGGACCGGCGTCCGGGCCGGCGAAGGCTTCTTCGACTACGAGGAAGGCGAGGACGAGGTGGTGCGGCGGCGCGACGAACGGCTGGCGGCGCTCGCTGGTCTCCTCGACAGCAAGGGGTGAATCGGCAACCCGTGCCGTCGAGCGGGGAGTGACCCGTCGGTCGGACCTAGCGACTCACATGAGCGACGAGACCGACGACGGGGACGGGCAACCGAGCAGCGACGACGGGCCCGAGTACGACGTCGACTTCCGGGAACACCCCGAGCAGTACGAAATCGGCCGCGGCGAGGAGGGTGCCTTCAAGGTCGAACCGTACAAGTCCGAACTCCTGCCACTGTGGGGGTACGCCGACCGGAGGGCCGCCGACGAGTCCGGCGAGGCCATCTACGGGAAGTTCCGCGAGTACCGCGAGGCCGGCGACCTCCCCGGGATGGACATGGCCCGCAAGTACCTCCAGATGGGCTACACGCGGTCGATGCGCTACGCGCGCTACCCCGGCGGACAGAAGTACGACGAAAGCGAGGCGCAGGGCGCCTCGAATGCGAGCGGCGAAGCCGCGAGCGACGGCGAGGAACGCGACCCCGAGCACTGGGCCGACCACGACAAGCGCGAGGCAGCGCTCGTCTACGAGGTCTGGTGGGGGCTGGTCGAGGACGACGAGGAATACCAGCGGGCGAAAGCCGAGCACCGCGAGCGGTCGGGCTAGCTCAGTACGGTCGGGTCGTCCGTCGGCTCGACGGTCACGCGCACCTCGTCCCCGACCGCGAAGCCGTGACCGGGGGCGATGACCTTCGCGCCGAAGTTCGCGTCGCGGGCGCAGAACAGCGAGAGCCCGGTGCAGCGCTCACCATTGGCGAACACCGCGAGCGGGTCCCACGTCACCGTTCGACCGTCCGCGACGCCGACCTGCCGGTCGAGGAGGGAGACCGGCCCGTCCTCGCCCCCGAGGAGGCCGCCGCCGTCGTAGTGGACGAGGCCGCCGTCGATGACGCCTCCGCCGTCGGCGGCGATGCCGGCGAAGCGCTCGCCCGGCGCGGGGTGGGCGGGCGCGTCGAGGACGACGTACGTCCCGCCGACCTCGCGGACCGTCCCGTGGCCGTCCCAGGCGAGTGGCTCGACGTCGGCCGCCACGTCGAGCGGGAGCGACCCCGAGGCGCGGTAGGGGTCGACATCGGGCGCGCGAAAGCCGAGGTGGATGTGGTTGTCGACCCACGGGGCGAAGAAGCCCGCGCGGACGAGCGTCCCGAGCGGGTCGCCCAGTTCGACCCGGTCGCCGGGCGCGACGCTCGGTTCGACGTGCAGCATCCGAGCGACGGTTCCCTCGGGGACGTCGAGGTCCGACGCCTCCGGGTCCACCCTGACGAGGACGAGATAGTCGTCCTCGGCGGCGTACTCCTTCGGCGGTGCGCGCACCGCCCGCGTGTCGAGGATTTCGCCGGCGACGGGCGAGGGCGCGCTCGTGGCCCGGTCAGGGCCCGCCCCCGGGTAGAGGTCTATCGCACAGCCGCGGTCGTGGGCGACGTACGGCGAGTTGTACAGCGAGAAGCGCTCGTAGCGCGCGAGAACGCCCTCCGGCAGGGTCAGCATGGCGGCCCTACGGGCGCGTGGCTTTAGCTCCCTCGGATACGAGAGGGAGCATGCGTGTACTCCGGGGGCGGGCGGAGGATATCGAGGCGGACCGGGCGGTGACCCGGACGCTGGTCGCCGACACGCGGGAGACGGGGACACCGGCGGTCCGCGTCTGGACGCCACACCGACAGGTCGCCTTCGGCCGACGCGACGCCCGGAGCGGGGGCTACGGGGCCGCGAAAGAAGCCGCCGAGACGCGCGGCTTCCCGCCCTACGAACGGCGCGTCGGCGGGCGAGCGGTCGCCTACACCGGGACCACGCTGGCGTTCGCGCGGGTCGAACCGCTCGCCGATATGCGCGAGGGACTGACCAAGCGCTACGACGACGCCGTCGCGGACCTCCGGGCGGCGCTCGCGGACCTCGGGGTCGCGGCCGAGCGGGGCGAACCGCCGGACTCCTACTGTCCGGGGAGCCACTCGCTGTCGGCCGACGGGAAGATAGTGGGCATCGCACAGCGCGTCCAGCGGGGGGCGGCGCTCGTCGCCGGCATCTGTGTCGTCCGCGACCACGAGGAGGTCGCGGACGTCCTCGAACCGGTGTACGCGGCGCTCGACGCCCCGTTCGACCCGGCGAGCGTCGGGAGCGTCGCGCGGGCAGGCGGGCCCGACGACCCCGAGCGGGTGGCGCGGACCGTCGAGGCGGCGCTGGTCGGCGACGAGGGGACGAGCGTCGAGCACGTCGGGTGAGCGTGCGCGCGTAGGCGGAGCTGAGGGTGCGGACGAGGGAGCGGGAGCTCCGAGGGGCAAGCGGGCGACGCCGCTCCGGTCGCGCGGGGCGTGGCGTCGCGCGCCCACTCCCGTGGGTCCGAGGCGTGCGCCTCGCGTGGCGCCCCGCGGCGTCGGTCAGGACACGGCGGCGGTAGTCCCGTCCCCGCGGATAAACGCTCGCGTCCGGCAAGGTTACGATGGCCGCCGACCGAAGGTGCGATATGCTCATCAGGGACGCGACGCTCGCGGACGGGCGGATGCGGGACGTCCGTGTACGCGAGGGGACGATCGCCACGGTCGGCCAGCACCTCGGTGCGAGCGACGACGAGACCGTCATCGAGGCCGACGGGAAGCTCCTCCTGCCCGGGATGATAGACGTCCACGTCCACTTCCGCGAACCGGGGTACCCACACAAGGAGACCTGGGAGACCGGGAGCAGGAGCGCCGCCGCGGGCGGCGTCACCACCGTCGTCGACCAACCGAACACGGACCCACCGACCGTCTCCGGCGAGACCTTCGATGCGAAGGCCGAGCGCGCACGGGCGTCGCTCGTCGACTACGGCATCAACGGCGGCGTCACGCCCGACTGGGACCCCGACTCGCTGTTCGACCGGCCCCTCTTCGCGCTGGGGGAGGTGTTCCTCGCCGACTCGACGGGTGACATGGGTATCGAGGCCGACCTGTTCCGCGAGGCGGTCGACCGCGCCGACGCGGAGGGCGTGCGCGTCACCGTCCACGCCGAAGACGCCGACCGCTTCGACGAGACCGCCCGGGAGCGCGACGACGCCGACGCCTGGAGCGCCTTCCGGACCGCCG
>CAYYSW010000042.1:0-12721 GCA_964474395.1 uncultured Halobacteriales archaeon | reverse complement strand
GGGATTTGAACCCAGGGCCTCTTCCTTGCGAAGGAAGCGATCTGCCGCTGATCTACAAGCCCGCACGCATACGTAGCCGGCGTCGTGTACTTGTAGCTTCTGTTTCGCTCGACGCGTGCACCGACCTCTCACTCCTCGAGCGGGTCGAAGCAGTCGCTCCCGGGTCGATAAACGAGAGGTAGAGCGGTTCGCTGCGAGCGACAGCCGCCGACCGGGAACCCGGCCGGAGGCGGGAAGAGTCCGTTAGTCCTCGAGGACGATCTCGATACTGACGTCGTTCGGCACCTGGATCCGCATCAGTTGGCGGAGCGCCCGTTCGTCAGCGTCGATGTCGATGAGGCGCTTGTGGACGCGCATCTCCCAGTGCTCCCACGTCGCGGTGCCCTCGCCGTCGGGCGACTTGCGGGTGGGAACTTCGAGGCGCTTCGTCGGCAGCGGGACGGGCCCCGAGAGCGCGACGCCGGTCTTGTCCGCGATCTCGCGGACGTCGGCGCAGATGTTGTCGAGGTCGTCGGGGCTGGTCCCGGCGAGACGGACGCGTGCCTGCTGCATCTTATCGCTCGTTGACGCTCAGGACCTTCCCGGCGGCGATGGTCTGGCCCATGTCGCGGATGGCGAAGCTCCCGAGTTCGGGAATCTCGCTCGACGGCTCGATGCTGATGGGCTTCTGCGGGCGAACCGTCACGACGGCGGCGTCGCCCGACTGGATGAAGTCGGGGTTCTCCTCTGCGACCTCGCCCGAGGCGGGGTCGAGCTTCTTGTCGATGGACTCGATGGTACACGCGACCTGCGCCGTGTGGGCGTGGAAGACCGGCGTGTAGCCAGCGGTGATGACCGACGGGTGCTGCATGACGACGATCTGTGCCTGGAACGTCTCGGCGACCGTCGGCGGGTCGTCGGCGGGGCCACAGACGTCGCCGCGGCGGATGTCGTCCTTGCCGATGCCGCGGACGTTGAACCCGACGTTGTCACCGGGCTCGGCCTTCGGGACCTCCTCGTGGTGCATCTCGACCGTCTTGACCTCGCCGCCGACGTCCGAGGGCTGGAACGAGACGTCCATGCCGGTCTCGAGGGTACCGGTCTCGACGCGGCCGACCGGGACCGTCCCGATACCCGAGATGGTGTAGACGTCCTGGATGGGCAGGCGCAGCGGCGCGTCCGTCGGAATCTGGGGCTCCGGGAGGTCGTTGAGGGCCTCCAGGAGCGTCGGGCCGTCGTACCACGACGTGTTCTCCGTACGCTCGGCGATGTTGTCGCCCTCGAAGGCCGAACAGGGGATGAAGCTCGCGTCGTCCGTGTCGAAGCGGACCTGGTTGAGGAGCTTCTGGACTTCCTCTTTGACCACCTTGTAGTCGTCCTCGCTGTAGTCGACGAGGTCCATCTTGTTGATGGCGACGATGAGGCGGTCGATGCCGAGCGTCCGCGCGAGGAAGACGTGCTCGCGGGTCTGGGGTGCGACGCCGTCGTCAGCCGCGACGACGAGGACGGCGTGGTCGGCCTGCGACGCGCCCGTGATCATGTTCTTCACGAAGTCGCGGTGGCCGGGCGTGTCCACGATGGTGAAGTAGTAGTTGTCCGTGTCGAACTCCTGGTGGGCGATGTCGATGGTGACCCCGCGCTCGCGCTCCTCGGCGAGGTTGTCCATGACGTAGGCGAACTCGAAGCCGCCCTTGCCCTTCTCCTCTGCCTCCTCGCGGTACTGTTCGATGACGTGCTCCGGGACCGACCCCGTCTCGAAGAGCAGGCGCCCGACGAGCGTGCTCTTCCCGTGGTCGACGTGGCCGATGATCGCCAGATTCTGGTGTGGTTTGTCACTCATGACGTATCTCCGCCCGCGGGGACGGGCAGTGTCAAGCGAGATAGATGTCGCGTAGGCAAAACCGTTGCGCCGAGCGAGGACAGGAAACCGTCGGAGAGAGTCGTCCGGTTCGGTCCTCCCGGAACGCCCCGGACTGTGAACGCCCAGCGACGATACCACTCGGTGCCGTCGGGGAGAGACGCATGAACGACTCCGAGTTCCACGACGCGGTCGCGGACCGACTCGACGACGCCGACGGGGACGCACAGGCGGCGACCGAGGCCGTCCTGACGACGCTCGCGGAGCGACTCACCGCGGGCGAGGCCGAGGACGTCGCCGGCGGCTCCCGTCGGGCGTGGACGACCCGTACTAGCACGACACATCCCCTGCCAAAGCAGGGTGTGGGTACAACGTCCCGGCGCGTGTCCCGTCGCCCATGGACATCGCAGACATCGCGACCCAGCAGTACGTCGACGTCTCGCCGGACGACCGCCTCGGCCCGGTCCGCTCGACGCTGAGCGGTGAGGAGGACGGCGTGCTGGTCGTCGAGGACGGCGACGTCGTCGGCGTCGTCACGCCCGGCGACCTCCTGCGCTCGCAGTACGACGACGACACCACCGTCGGGACCGTCGCCGCCAGCGTCCCGAGCGTGGGACTGACCGCCGACGTCCGCGAGGTGTCGCGCCTGCTCGTCGAGAGCGGGTCGACGCTCGCGCCCGTCGTCGAGGCGGACGAACTCTGGGGCGTCGTCACGACCGACGGCATCCTCCGGGCGGTCACCGAGAACCTCGACGTCCTCGCCGTGAGCGACATCCAGACGACCGAGGTCATCACCGTCAACGAGGAGGCCACCCTCGGGGAGGCCATCAACCTCCTGCGCGAACACGGCGTCTCGCGCCTGCCCGTCGTCGAGGACGACGGCACCCTCACGGGCGTACTCACCACCGACGACATCGTCGAGTTCGTCGTCCGCGAGGGCGACCAGCCCGACAAGGGCGAACGGGTCGGCGAGGACGAGGCCCTGCTCGACCTGCCGGTGTACGACCACATGAGCCGGCCCGTCGAGACGGTCGAACCGGACGCCACCGTCGCCGACGCCGTCGCTACGATGCTCGAGAAGGGCTACGACGGCCTCGTCGTCGCGCCGGAGTACGCAGAGCGCGTCGCGGGCGTCCTCACGAAGACGGACGTGCTGCGCGCGCTCACCTACACGGAGGCAGAGCGCCTCGACGTCCAGATAACGAACGCCGACCTGCTGGAGACCACCAGCCGCGAGGACGTCTACGAGCGCATCGAGGAGGTCGTCGGCAAGGACGAGGAACTCGACGCCTACCACGTCCACGTCCGGTTCCAGCGCCACGACGAGGAGCTCCGCGGGACCAGCCTCGTGCGCTGTCAGATCCGCGTCCGCTCGGACGTCGACGACGTCGCCGGCACCGGCGAGGGCTACGGCGCCGAGGAGGCGCTCTCGCTGGCACTCGAGAAGCTCGAACGGAACGTCCTCGAACTGAAGGGACGGCGCAACGACGAGGAGTACCGCGGCCAGCTCCTCCGGAAGCTCGACGAACTCTAGAGCGCGGCGCCCTCGTCGTTGCCCACCAGCGTCTTCTTGATGAGGCCGTCGTGGCCCCGCCGCAGTCGCTCGGAGAGCGCCTGGTGGGAGACGTCGAGGTCGGAGGCGAGGTCGCGAAGCCCGACCCGCCGGGGTATCTCGAAGTACCCCTGCTCGCAGGCGGCCTCGAGCGCCTCGCGTTGCTCGCCCGTGATACCGAAGCGCTGGGCGGAATCGCCTTCGAGCGTGTGAACGTGTCCGAGTTCGAGGTCGATGCCGTGGTCCACACAGGCGTCGTGAGCCCGGGCCAGGGCGTCGCGGTCCGGGTAGAGCATCCGGAGCGTCCACTCACCCTGCCGGGCGCGGGCGCCCATGATGGTCGCCTCCTCGCTCGCGACGAACTTGAGGACCAGCCGGAACTGTGGGGCCCACTCCACCCGGTAGAGCAACTCCTCGTCGGGGGTCGCGAGCAGGTCGAACGCCTCGACGCTCCCGTCGTTGGCGAGTCCCTCCTCGAGCGGGTCGCTCTCGACGCCGCTGGCCCGGACGAGGGGCATATCTATCCCGCTCGCCGAGGCTACCGTGGGCTCGCAGTTGAACTCAGCACCGGGAACCGCACGCAGGGTCTCCCCGAGGACGAACGATTCCGCAGGAACCGTCACGCCCGCCACCGTTGTCATGTGAAGCATGCAGACACGAGAGCCGCGGCTAACTCTTTTGCTTCACGGGTGTGTGTGAGATATAATCACAATACGACGGGCGGCGTCTCCCGTAGTTCCGGCGGCGGCGTAGCGGCTTCGTGATTTCACCCGACGGCGCTACCGATCTCACGTGTCGCCTCGTTGACTACAACCCTCGTGTTCACCGGGGGTGGGGAGGGCATGAACGTCCGGTGAGGTCCGCTCGACCGGCTCCGGCGGCCGGAGCACACCGGCGAGAACCGGTGTCTCCCCAGTGCGGTCGTGAACCTCACGCTCGCGGCGGCCCTCGGCGCGCCCGGGACGTCCTTCGAGGACCACGGGGAGGCCGTCGTCGCCCGTGCCGACGGGAGCGACGACGCGTTCGCCCGGTGGGAGTCGGGGGTGGCGCTGGCCGCCGACCTCGCCGCCGCGCGCGTCCTCCCCTCGTGGGACGCGCGGTGGACGGACCGACCCCCGGCGGAGCGGGCGCTGCTCTGCCGGTCGATCCGGACCCTCCTCGCGGACTGCCCGGGCTGTGCGGGACCGCTCGTCCCCTCGGCGTCCACCGCCGAGTCGTGCTGTTCGCGCTACGAGGTGCTGGCGCTCGCCTGTACGGACTGCGGGGCGCGCCTCTTCGAGGCGCGGGTCGAGTGAGCGGAGTCCCCGAACGGGAGCGGGAACGGTCCGCCACCGACCCGGGATACGGTCGCCGGTCGGTCGCCATCCCCCGTCCCCGAAGCACGCGGTCGACCGGGGCGATACCAGGAAGAGCGATCGGGGCGACCCCCCACTGCTCCCGCTTTACTTCCGGTGGCATCACCGGGTGACGACCGCACGACGAGCCCCACGCCACGAGACGTCGTCGCACTTTCACTTCCGGTCCGGTGACGGCTGGCGTTCAAGCCCGAGAGGCGGCTACACGGGAGTATGTCCATCGACGTCGTTCGAACGCGGGACCGAGCGGAGACCGGGTCGCGGCGCGTCCTCGACGTGTCCGACGTGGCCGCCTCGCGGGTCGCGGAGTACGCCCGTGAGGCGGCCGACGGTCGCGGGAGCGAGGACGTCTATCTCGAACACAAGGGCGGGCGGACGTTCCTCGTCGCGGACTGACTACGCGATGGAGCGGTCGTCGCCCGGTATCGCCTCCTCGTCGAGGATGGCGATGAGGTTCGAGTAGGGGACGAACGCGACGAACCCGCCGTCGGTGAACAGTTCGACGCCGAACTCGCCTTCCTCGTACTGGTCGCACTCGATGTCGCCGTCGGGGAGAATGGCACGGTACACCATATCACTGAATTGGCGTCCGGGGACAAGAATCTGTCACCCGATGCTCCCGGCGTCGGGAGGGTCGGGCGCGAGTTCGCCGGCGAGGTCCCACTCCTCGGCGCGTCGTTCGGCCTCCGTGCGAGCCTCGGCGCGGATGGCCTCGATTCGCTCCTCGTCGGCGAGGAACGCCTCGACGGCACCCGGTCCCGAGTCGGAGACCTCACATCTACCCTCTGGCGCCCGGTCGCGCGTCCGCTCGGCGAGGTCGGGGTCCCCCGCGAGACGTTCGGCGGGCGTCCCCGGCGGGACCCGAAGCGATGGCGTGTCGTGGACCTCCGCCAGATGTGCCGCGTCGAGGCGGTAGAGCGCCGTCCGGCAGGGGCCGCTCGCGGGGAGGTCCGCGAGCGCCTCGGCCCCGCCCGCGTCGCTCCCGGTGTGGTAGGCGAGCACCGGAACGCCGTCCTCGAAGGTCAGCACGCCGCGTCCGGAGTCGCCGAGCAGCAACGACGACCCCGGGACGAGGACAGCGTACCCCGTCAGCCCGCGGTCGAGAGCGTCCCGGAGCGTCCGCTCGACGCCGGGGACCACCCGCGAACGGATGAGCGTCCCCTGCGGGAGGTCGAGCGGGGGGTTCCGGGCGGGGTCGGACGCCGGCCCGGCGGCGCGGTCCGGCGCGGTCATCGCGCGTCGGGGATGACCGCGCTGCGAAAGCGGGCGGCCACGCGCTCGGCGTCGCCACCCCGCACGTCGAGCGTATCGGCGGCCCGACGGTAGGCGGCGGCAGCGTCGCTGTCGGGGGCGTGCGCGAGGAGGGGTTCGCCAGCGCGGCGCGCCGCGCGCGCGGCGTCGCTCTCGGGAACCTGTGCGAGCGTCGGCCCCTCGAAGTAGCGTTCGGCCTGGCCGGCGATGCGCGCGACGGCCTCGTCGTCTCGGACGCGGTTGAACAGCACGCCCGCGGTCCCCGTCCCGTAGGAGGTAGCGTACTCCTGGACCTTCAGGCCGTCCGACAGCGAGGGGATGGTCGGCTGGAGGACGACCACGACCCGATCGGCGAGCACGACGGGGAGGACGGCCCCCTTCGACCCGAGGGCCGCCGGCGAGTCGAGCAGGAGCACGTCCGTGTCGGCCGCGAGGTCCGTAACCGCCGTCGAGAGCCGTTCGGGGTCCGAATCGCGAAAGTCCGCGAGGCTCGTCCCGCAGGGCACCACCTGCATCCCGAAGCGCTCGTAGGTCGCCGCCGAGACCGGCGCCTCGCCGCGCAACACGTCGTGGAGCGTCGTCTCGGCGCCGTCAAGCCCGGTGTGGAAGAGCAGGTTCGCCATCCCCGTGTCCGCGTCGACGACCGTCACGTCGTACTCGCGGGCCAGCGCCATCCCCAGCGCGAGCGTGCTCGTCGTCTTGCCGGTGCCGCCCTTACCGCTGGCGACCGCGAACGCCTCCACCATTGGTACGGTTTTGTGAACGTCTCGAAGTTAAACCTTCGGACTCGCCACCCCTCGCCGCTCGTCGTTACTCGTCGAGCGCCCCGCTCGCGAGGAGCAGTTCGATGACCTCGCGGGGGTCCTCGTCCGGCGCGATGCAGGCGGCGTACCAGCGAAGCAGATCGCCGAAGGCCTCGCGGACGTCGTTCGTGCGCACCTCCTGGGTGGCGACGCCGTGGTCGGTCCTCACCGCCACGTCCGCGGCGAACTGTTCGGGGACGTCGGCGAACCGGTCGGCGCCGTCCCCGTCGGGAGTCCCGCCGATGGTGTTCGTGTCATCCATGCCGCTCGCGTCGTCCGGTTTCACGGTCTCGTCGAGGAGGGGGCGGGCGTTCGCGGTGCCGTCCTCGCCGATACTGATGACGAGGCGGCTGTTGTCGGGCGCGTCGTCGGACTCCGCGGCCGCGAGATCCGCCGCCTCGAGGATGCCCTCCGGGTCGTCGTGCTGTGCCTGCAACTCGCGTGCGCGGTCGAGGTGTGCGTCGACGGCCGCCGCGGGGTCCTCGTCTGTACCCGGGAGGGCGTCCATCGCCCCGTCGTCGGATGCATGCTGTTCGGTCGAATCGGTCGTGTCGGATGGGTGCTGTCGTGACATGGGTATCACCTGAGCGGGAGGGTGAACTGTCGGCCGACGCCGAGAGTTCCGTCAATGCGCGGGGGGGGCCGATGTCGAAGTCCAGCCTATTCGTGGATCGTGGTCGTTCGATAGCGTCAGAGAGCAAGGTATTCGGAGTCAGTCCGACGGATATACTTCGAGACGTCGGCCGCGAAAAAGCAGCGGAATGTTCGTGTGCCATCGGTTCGGCGAGTCGAGCAGCCCGTTCAGACGCGGACGAAGCTCTTGCCGGTGAGGACGTCAGGGACGTTCACACCGTAGTACGTCGAGGCACCCGACTGATCGACGATCTGGAGTTCAGCCTCTTTGCCAGCACCGAGATACCAGGGATCACCCTCAATTTTCGAGGCGTCGATGGTTATGAGCAGTTTCTCGCTGTCATCAAGCACCATGTCGGTCGCTTTGTTGCCGTCCGTAGCAGTGACGTTGAACGACGTAGCGCTCAGAGGGGTATCCCCCTTAGCGAGCGTAGAGCGAGCACTACTGCTAGTGTACTGGATGGTCGCCTGCGAGAGGTCGATTGGGTCAGACCCTGCCGACTTCTTCACGACAAGTCTGATGTCATCAACGCCATCGCTGTCGCTATCGTTGACCACGCCAGTCGCGGAAACGACTTCGATTTGGTTGCCGACCTGTGCCTGTGCGTCAGAACCGGTGTCCTCGGCCTGCGCCTGAAGGAGTCCGGAGGTGTTGATGAGTACGCCGGCCGCGACTGCGGCGACGAGCACCAGCGCGATGAAGATGATCAGCGTGCCGATGCCGACCTGACCGCGCTCGTCCTTGTTGGTATCAAATTCCTCTGACTCGAACATCAGACCCTCACATAGTCTTTGTTGGTCAGCACATCAGGAACATTGACACCATAGTATGTCGAGGCGCCGGATTGATCGACAATCTGAAGCTCGGCCTCTTCGCCAGCTTCGAGGTTGACTGACTCGATGGAGGTCGTGTCGATTGTGATGAGTAGTTTCTCACCGTTCTCAAGAACGTCGTCAGGATTGCTGCCGTCCGTACTGCTCACGGTGAACACGCTCGCGCCAGCCGTATCGCCATCAGCGAGTGTGGCGCTCGCACCATCGCTGGTATACTGGATGGTCGCCTGCGAGAGGTCAATTGGGTCGGACCCTGCCGACTTCTTCACGACTAGCTCAATCGAGTCAGCCCCAGAGTAGTCATCGGCCACCACACCAGTCGCGGAAACGACTTCGATCTGATTGCCGACCTGTGCCTGTGCGTCAGAACCGGTGTCCTCGGCCTGCGCCTGGAGGAGTCCGGAGGTGTTGATGAGCACGCCAGCGGCCACGGCCGCGACGAGCACCAGCGCGATGAAGATGATCAGCGTACCGATGCCGACCTGACCGCGCTCGTTCTTGTCGAGTTTGGGTAGTTGCATTTCCTTGTGTACCTGTGCCGTCACGTCCGGTCCGGCCTGCACCCGACGTGCGGCCGCCCCTGCCAGCCATCGTGTGGGAGGCGGCCGGGGGCGGACCGGCGTGGCGGTCTTTCGAGGGATGGATTCCTCAACCACCCCGTGGCAGCAGCTCATATTTAATACTCGTTCGGTTATCAGTCTCGATTCGGAACCCGTTTCGAGTCTCGATACGGCCGCCGAGTTCGTGGGGAGGGTTATGACGATACGTTGGATATCGTGAGTGTGATTCGCCCGTCCGAGCATCCCGCACGGACGCGACATCAAGAACATCATGAGCTATGAACGACCGATTCACCCGCTGGCTGACCGGAGCTCCCGAGGAGGCCACGGACACGGCGACCGACGCCGGGGCGGACACCCCCGAGGCGACGGCCGCGGCCGACCCGGACCCCGAGACGGAGGGCTCCATGAGTGAGGAGGAGGTCCCCGTCGAGGACGGGGCCGCCGAGAACGCCCCCGAGGATGCGGAACCGCTGACCGTCGAGGACCTCGAGTACCGCATCGACGAACTCGAAGCCGAGCTGGGCAGCGTCGCCAACACCGTCTCCGCGACCCAGCGGACCCAGGAGGACACCGCCGAGACCATCGAGGACCTCGACACCACCGTCCGCCGCCTGCTCGGCGTCTACGACCGCCTCACCAGCGAGGCGAACCCGTTCACCGACGGAGGGAGCGAGGACCACCGCTTCGACCTGCTGGACGACGACGTGTCGGGTGACGAGCTCGATGCGGCCGCGGACGGCGCTCCCGAGACCGACCCCGAACCCCCGGTGGACGACGAGTCGGGCGCCGACCACGAGGACGGGACGGACCCGGTTCCCGGTGAGCCGACGCCCGAGCCGAACGGCGTCCCGGCGACCGACGGCAACGGGACGGGGAACGGCGAGACGGTGACGTTCGCGGACCTGAAGCGGGACGCCGCGGAGCCGGCGCCCGAGTCCGAACCCGAACGAGAACCCGAACCCGTCGTCGAACCGGAACTCGAACAAGAACCCGAGCGGGAACCGACCGAGACGGTCGAGGCGGCGCCCGCAGCGGGGGGCGAACCCGACCCCGACCCGGCGCTCCTCAGCGGACTCGGGGAGGGGTACTCGACGGACGTGCTCGTCTTCCAGTGGCTCTCGATGCTCGTCGAGGAGTCGGGGCCGGCGGGGGCGCTGAAGGCCCTCGACTACTACGAGACCGTCGACTGGATCGGTCCCCGCGTGCGCGAGCACCTGGAGACGGCACTCGGCGGGCCGGTCATCGACGTGGACGTCGACCCGGCACAGCCCCGCGACCTCACGGCGGACAACCACGCCGACAGCTACGAGTACGTGCTCCGACTGCGCGAACTCGGTCGGCTGAACGGGCCGGTCCACGCGGAGGGATGAGATGGGGTTCAGCGTCAGCGGTGCGACGGTCGTCCTGCTCGTGGGACTGATGGTGAGCCTCGGGACGCTCTACCCCGTCGTCGACCAGAACGGCCAGCGCTACGCCGACGCCGAGGACGCCCGGGAGAACCGGGCGCTCGACCGACAGAACACCGACATCAGGGTCGTCAGCGCCAACTACACCGACGGGAACGCGTTGCTCGGCGAGCCGGACGTCCTCACCGTTATCGTCCGGAACACGGGGACGACGGCGCTCTCCGTCGAGGACACCGACCTGCTCGTCGACGGCGTCTACACCGATCCGACGACGACCGCCGTCGAATCCGACCCGAACCGGACGACGTGGGCCGGCGGCGAGAACCTGACGCTCACCGTCGAGTACGACGCGTCGGCGACCGCACCCGACCGCGTCGTCGTCGTCACCGACCACGGCGTGAGCACGGGACAGGAGGTGAACTGAGATGGCGAGCGTGAGCGTCTCCAGTCTGGTCCTGTTCATCGCGGCGCTCACGGTCGCCGTCGGCGTCGCCACGACGATGACGACGACGGTGTCGGACCTCAGCGAGTCACTCGACGACAAGGGGCTGGCCGTGAGCCAGGAGATCGACACCGACATCGAGATCATCAGCGACGCGGGCAGTAGCGCGGCCGTCTACGACGACAGCGGAACGGGGACCACGACCCTCCTCGTGAAGAACGTGGGCCGTGGGACGCTGTCCGACAGCCCGTCCCGCCTGGATATCCTCATAGACGGCCAGTATGTCAGTTCGTCGAACATCACGGTGACCGTAATCGACGAGGCGGCCTGGAAGCCCGGCGCCGTCGCGGAGATAACCGTGACCGGGACGCTCGGCTCGGGCGACCACCGCGCCGTCGTCGTCGTCGACGGCGACGAGGACACCTTCGAGTTCTACACATGAGCACGCACTACTCACTCGGGTTGGAGACGCGCGACCGCGTCAATCAGGCGTTCGGCGGTGGCCTACCGGCGGGTCACGTCGTCCTCATCGAAGGGGCCGACGGTGGCGGCAAGAGCGCGCTGGTCCAGCGCTTCGCCTACGGGATGGCGAGCGAGGGGACACACACGACGTACGTCTCGACCGAGCTGTCGAGTGCGGGCTTCATCGACCAGATGCACTCGCTGTCCTACGACGTGGTCGACCTCCTGCTCACGGAGCGCCTCCTCTTCCTGCAGGCCGACGTGGACACGAGCGGCGAGACACCCCGCGAACTGCTCTCGCGGCTCTGTCGCCCGGGCGTGCTCTGGCGGGCCGACGTCGTCATCGTCGACGGCCTCGACGCCCTGTTGCGCAACGACCCGACGTTCGGCGAGGCGACCGACGCCGAGGAGGAGGACCACGTCATACAGTCGTTCGTCTCGTTCCTCCGGACGGCGACGAACGCCGGCAAGACGGTCGTCCTGACGGTCAACCCCGAACCCGTGACCGAGCGGGCGCTCCGCCCGCTCCGGGACGCCGCGGGCGTCCTCCTCCAGCTGGAGTCGAGTGCGGTCGGCAACGAGATACGGCGCAAAGCCCTCGTCCGCCGGTTCGTCGAGATGGCGAACCCGGTCGACGACACCATCGGGTTCTCCGTCCAGCAGGGACGGGGGATCACAATCGAGAGTAGGACCGTCGCATAATGGCGGAGTTCGGGACCCGGCGGATGACGGCGGAACTGGAGGCGGCAGTCGAGGAGCACCCGCACCTCGGCGAGCACCTGGCGTCGTTCTACGAACGCGTCGGCCAGTACCCGCTGCTCATCGACGGTCCCGACAAGGAGTACGAGTCCCGCCGCCCGAACGTCATCTACCACGCCGACGGCCCCATCTACAGCCACGTCTACGGCGACCGCGGTGAGGAGACGAAACTGTACTGCGTCGAACCGCAGCTCGACGACGAGGAGCGCGAACTGTACGACGAGGTCCGCGAGAAGGTCCTCGACAGGAGCGCGACCAAACCCGCCCCCGCAGAGGAGTCGGAGTTCCCCGAGTTCATCGATGACCTGCTCGGCGACATCCTCACCGTCACGGGCGACGGCGCCGGGTCGTCGGGCGCGAGTGGCCTGCTCAAGCGCCTGACCGGCGGACGGCTCACCGCCAGCCGGGGCACCCACGAGAAGCTCCGCTACTACCTGAAACGCGACATCTCGGGGCTCGGGCCGCTCGAACCCGTGATGGCGGACTCGGCGAACGAGGACATCCACATCATCGGCCCGAAGGGGTGTTACGTCTCCCACAGCGTCTACGGGATGCTGCCGACGACCGTCGACTTCGGGACGAGCGACGAGTTCTCGAACTGGATCCGCAACATGGGCGAGCGGATGGACAACCCCGTTAGCGACTCGCGGCCCATCGTGGACGCGACGCTCCCCAACGGGTCGCGTATCAACATCATCTACTCCGACGACGTCTCCGTCAAGGGGCCGTCGCTCACCATCCGGCAGGGCGACGAGGTCCCGCTTTCCGTGTTCCAGATCACGAAGTGGGGGACGCTCAGCCCGGAACTTTCGGCGTACCTCTGG
>CAYYSW010000041.1:0-12770 GCA_964474395.1 uncultured Halobacteriales archaeon | reverse complement strand
GGGCTTTTTGACCTCGCCCGGCGAGCGGTCCGTATGGGCTACCACCTCGTCGACCCCGACGACCTCGAGCAGTGGGACGACCGGCCGACGGACGTCCGCTCGCTGAGCGCCGCGGCCGGCTACGACTACCAGGACTCGAAACTCGGCCTCCGCGTGTACGAACTTGCCCCCGGCGAGCAGTCCGGGCTGGCCTACCACTACCACGACGAACAGGTCGAGGCGTTCTACGTCCTCGAGGGGACGCTCCACGTCGAGACGCCCGAGGGGGAGGTGACCGTCGAGACCGACCAGGCGCTGTTCGTCGACCCCGGCAGTCCACAGCGCGCGTACAACCCCGCCGACGCCGACGGACCGGTCCGTGTCCTCGCGATCGGCGCGCCGTCGGTCGACGACGCACACCCCTACGAGCCCGGCGAGGACACCTGACCGGGGCGACCCTCCACGTGAGCCGACCGGTCAGTCCCCCGGGCTCTCGGCGCCCACGTTCGCGCCGCGGCGCTCCCCGTCGACGCGGTAGTGGAGCACGCCGGCACAGCCGATGGAGACGAGGCCGGCGAGGACCGAGACGGCGAACGCGACCCGGTAGCCGAGCGCCGTGTAGACGCGGACGCCGTTGACCAGCTCGCCGGTCCAGTACGCATCGAGGACCGCCCCGAGGACGACGGGGAACACCGCGGCACCGACCCACCCGCTCGTGTTGACGAGTCCGATGACGGTCCCGCTCGCGCCCTCGGGGTGGCGTTCCTTCATGACGGCGAACGCCAGCGGGACGCCGCCGCGGAGGACGCGCCCGAACAGGAAGACGACCCCGACCAGCAGGAGGGGGATGGCGCCGCCGACGGCGAAGACGCCCCACATCAGCGTGAACACGACCGCCGAGAGGACGATGAGCTCCGTCCGGCGCCCGATTCGGTCGGAGAGCCAGCCGAACAGCGTCGGGCCGACCATCCCGCCGACGTTGCCCGCGAGGAGGTACACCGACGCCGCCGTCACCGTGATACCGTAGGTCTGGACGAGATACGGGATTCCCCACAGGCCGAAGACGGTGATACCGACGCCCGTCATGCAGAACAGCATCGTCCCGATGAGCCACGTCTCCGGTTCCCGGACCGCCCCGGTGACGTACCGCCGGAGGTCGGCCGCGGTCACGTCCGGGCGCTCGGGGACGTCGTCGAGCGGGTCGAGGCCGGCGTCGGCCGGCGAGTCGTGGGCGAGGAGGGCGACGCCGATGGCGATGAACAGGCCGGCGACCCCGAGGCCGAGCAGCGTGGCCCGCCAGCCGACCGCCCCGACGGTGACGGCCAACGGCGTCGTCGCCGCCAGCCCGCCGAGGATGCCGACGGTGAACGTGACGCCGGTCATCGTCCCGAACTCGTCGGGGCGAAACCAGTTGGCACAGAACCGCAACATGGCGACGAACAGGACGCTCGCGCCGAGGCCGACGAGCAGTCGCCCGGCGAAGGCGACCGTGTACGACCCGCTGACCCCGAAGGCGAGCGCCCCGACCGACATGAGCGCCGTCCCGCCCGCCGCGATGGCGCGGGCGCCGTAGCGGTCGGTGAGCAACCCCGCCGGCACCTGGAAGGCGGCGTAGAGGTAGAAGAACGAGGAGTGGAGCAGGCCGAGGCTCGTCCCGGTCGTGTCGAACGCCCGCATCAACTGCTCGGAGAGGACCGCCGTCGACGTCCGGTGGAGGCTGACGAGGAAGAACGCCGCCGCCAGCAACCCCCAGCCGACCCACCGCCGTCGTGTCGGCCTCGATAGCAGGTCCATGGACAGTGCTCACACGGGCGGGTGGCGTCCCCAAGAAGCAATCGTTCCGCGGCCGCCCGGCGTCACCGCCGCGGGGGACCCGCCGAGTCGTCGACGGCGCCGGGGCGACGTGGCCCCGGTCGCCCTCTCCGGCGGCCTATCGACCGGGGCCGACACGCTCCGTCCATCCGCACCGCCGCTCGCGGCCGGCGGCGACGCGGCCGATGATATATCTGCCCCCGCTCTGAACCGGGTCGCATGGACGTCCTCGTCACCGGCGCCGGCGGCACGGTCGGAACGGCCATCACGGAGCACCTTCCCGACGACGCCTACGACTTCACGCTCCTCGACGTCGAGGAACTCGACGGCCCGGGCGAGACCGTCGTCGCCGACGTCCGCGACTACGAGGCCATCCGCCCGCACTTCGAGGGGCAGGACGCGGTCGTCCACCTCGCGCTCGTCCAGGAGGGCGACGGCTTCGACCCGTGGACCCGCGAGGTCGGCTGGTCGGCGGATCTCCAGTCGAACCTCGAGGGTATCAACAACGTCTACGAGGCGGCGGTCGACGCGGGCGTCGAGTCCATCGTCTTCGCCTCCTCGAACCACGCGGTCGGGATGGTGGAGGTGCGCAACGCGCCGGCGGTGTACCACGACGAGGGTATCGTCGCCGGGCACGACGAACCCCACCGGCCGGACTCGCGCTACGGCGTCTCGAAGAGCTACGGCGAGGACCTCGGTCGACTCGCCGCCGAGGCACACGGAGTCCGGTTCTATGCGCTCCGTATCGGTTCCGTCCGCGACCCCGAGTACGACCACCCCTACGGCGACGCCGAACGTGGCGTGGAGGCGGGCCGCTGGGAGCGCGGCAGCGAGGAGTACGACGAACAGGTCGCCCGGATGAAGGGCCTCTGGCAGTCGCGCCGCGACCTGGCACACCTCGTCGAGTGCTGTCTCAGGGACGACACCGTCGAGTGGGACCACTTCTACGGCGTGAGCGCCAACGACCGCCGGTGGCTCGACGACCTCGACTACGCCCGGGAGACCGTCGGGTACGAACCACAGGACAACGGCGAGGAGTGGGACGGCCCGCCCGAGCGGTCCGGCGGGACGTAGCCCGGCGGGGCGCCGACGGTGGCCCTGCGCTCAGGGACCGGAGAGCTCCGCCGCCCAGCGGTCGGTCGCCGTCCGCTCCCGGCGCTCCCGGAGTCGGCGCACCCCCTCGACCGGCTCGTGGTCGAGGAGGAAGGAAGCGTCGTCCGTACACCGGACGACCACGTCGCCGTCCTCGCGGTCCCGTCGAATGAGTCCCAGCTCGCGGTACCGACGGAGTCGCTCGTCGGGGTCGACGTCGTCCGCCTGCCGGTCGCCACCTCCTATCAGCTCCGCGACCCGCGACCGCGCGTCGTCCACGGACGTCGGGCCGGCGTCGGCGAGTCGGGCGAGGAACGCGCGCTGGTCGTCGTCGCTCGCGACGTCGTACATCGACCGCTCCTCGGCCCCGTCGAAGGAGGTCCCGTCCGGGTCGCCGTGCCGCCGAGGTGGTATCTGTGTCACGGTCGATGATACGTGTTTACTCACCTAAATGTATGGGCTTGGACAGGAAAGCTCCGGAGCGGTGCGGGACCATCGGCGGGCGGCGGAGTCGTTACCCTGTTCCGCGGGACAGTCGGCGCTGGACGGGTTTCTGTGTGTTCCGTGGCAACGGTTCTTCGTCTCCCCGAATGGTACAGTATATGATGATGATGACATCACGCTCTACGACCCTCCTCGTCGGGGCTGTCCTCCTCGTGGTGTTCGTCGCCGGGAGGGCGGTGGCGCTCGCGCCCGTTTACACCGCCCTGCAGGTCGGGCCGGTCGTGGTCGCCGCCACCTACGCCGTGGCCGCCCTCGCGCTATATGGGTGGTTCACCCGACTGGACACGCTCGTGTACGGACGGACGCCCTCCTCCGACACGTAGGGTCGGTCGCCCGCAGAACTTCCCCTGGCGCCGGTGCCACTCGACGTCCCGACTACTGACCGATGCGGTCGGACTCCTCCCCCAGCAGCCCCTCGAGTTCGATGAACTCGTCGCCCCCGCAGCGACAGTTCCCGTGGGTCGTCGGGAGACGGTACGTCCCGTCGTCCCGGACGACCGCCGACGACCGGGTCCGACAGTCGACACAGCGGACGAAGGTCCGGCGGTCGGCGTTCGTCCCTGTACTACGGCTCACTGCGACAGCGTGTTTACTCATGTGAGTGTGCCGGTCGCCCGCGTAACGCGCGTTCGACCGTGTGTCCGTTCGGACGCCGCCTCGCCGTAAAGGGGTGGTCGTTGCGTGGGCGACCGACCCGGAGAACCGCTGTACTACGGTGCCGTGTGGGGGGCGAACACACTCCGGCGACCCGGCGCTTCGCTCGCTGTCCGGCCGGGGCCCGGCGCGACTGCGATGCGGCCCGATACCCGGACCGAAGTCATCCCTCGGATGACGTCACCTCCCCCAGCAGCCCCTCGAGTTCGATGAACTCGTCGCCCCCACAGCGGCAGTTCCCGTCCGTCGTCGGGAGGCGATACGACCCGTCGGCCAGGACGACCGCCGACGACCGCGTTCGACAGTCGACACAGCGGACGAAGGTCCGCTGGGCAGGTTCGGTCTGCATCCGTCTAGTCCTCGCGTCCGTGTACTCGAATCATGGTGTGAGTTGTCCCCATCGGTCGTGCCATCGGCGTCCGACCGTATTACGTGTTAGAAGCTTGTCAACATATAGTGTTGAGCGTTGCACACGCATCCCACGGATGACGGTCGGGTTTCCCGGTCCAGTCGTTCCGAGTCACGAGGACTCGCGCCCGACCGGATGACCTGGGGCTCCAGCAGTGTCCTGCCCGCCGCTCGACGGATATCGAACGGGTGTCGTCCATCCCCCGGTCGTAGTCGCGTCGTCCGACGACGCGCCCACGGGGGCTTCGAGTGCGGGCCCCCGCCTACTCGGCGGACCACTCCGGCGCGGCGTCGAGCGCCTCGCAGGCCGACGGGAGGTCCTGTTTCGCCACGCCGTAGAAGCGTTCCCGGCCGATGGGCGTCCGCACGCGAACCACGGCCGACGCCGCTGTTCGTCGGGCGGGTCGTCACCGCCCCCGAATCGGCGTGACGCCCCGCGGAACGGTTGTTTCTTCCGTGCCTCCAGTCACTCCTCGGTGCGGTCGAACCACTCGCCGGTGACGAGCGCCGAGAGCGAGGCCAGTCGGTCGGGGAAGACGGTGACGACCCCCTCCGGCGTCGTGTAGTAGCGGCCGTCGGTCTCCGCCACGAGGTGCTCCCCGACGAGCGTTTCGAGGACGGGGGGGACGCGGTCGGCGGCGACGTCGGTGCGGGCGGCGAGTTCGGCCGGGGTGAACGCCCGCTCGCGGTCGGCGGCGAGGACGCGAAGCACCGCCCGCTCGTCGGGGTCCAGCGCGCGGGGGTCCCCGTCCCCGACACCGATACCGATAGTCCTGCGAGAGACCTCCACGATATGGTACGTTGGGTGCGGTGCTACTTAGGGAGCGGGCCGGGCCGGCGCCGGTCGGGGCCCACTGTTCCCCCCGTCGACGGCGTTCGAGCGGGGGACCCTGACGCGTCGTCGATGTGCCCGGCCGCCGGTCGCTCCCACCGAGAAGGGGGGACCCCCAGTCGACCCGGCGGATAGGCTCCGACGGTATCAGGCCGTACCGACGAGTACGACCGGACAGCGTTATCTGTGGCGCCTCTCGCCGGTCGCTCCTGGTCACCTCGCCGACGGGGAGATTTCACGATGCATCGCCGTGCTGTCGGAATAGAACCTTACGACTGGGTCCCGACACCTACGTATGGACGTGGCACTCGGAGAGACGGTCGCGACACTCAGGGCGACGGTCCGGAAGGTGCGGCGTCGGAACCTGACGTTCGTGGCGGGGAGCCTCGCGTACAACGCGTTCGTCTCGCTCATCCCGTTGTTGGTGTTGCTCCTGCTCGCCGCCGGCACCATCGGCGACGCGCGCCTGGCGGGGCGTCTCTCCTCGCTCACCCAGTCCGTGCTCACCCCCGAGGCCCAGGACCTCGTCGCGGACGCGCTGACGAACACGAGCGGGCAGACGGGGCTCTCGGTGGCCGGCGTCCTCGTCCTCCTGTGGGGGGCGCTGAAGCTCTTTCGCGGGCTCAACACCGCCTTCGCGGAGGTGTACGACACGACCGACGAGGTCTCGTTCATCGGGCAGGTCCGCGACGCCTTCCTCGCGTTCCTCGTCGTCGTCGTCTCACTGCTCGCCGTCGGTCTCGCCGCCGGCGCGTTCGCCTACTTCGATTACCCCTTCCTCGGCGTACTGAACCCGCTGTTGCTGCTCTGTGCGCTCAGCCTCGCGTTCTTCCCGATGTACTACGTCTTCCCGCACGTCGATATGTCCCCCCGGGAGGCGCTCCCCGGCGCGGTGGTCGCCGCCGGCGGATGGGCGATACTCGAGGTCGGCTTCCAGATATACGCCGCCAACGCCGGCAAGTACGAGGCCTACGGCGTCATCGGCGGGGTGCTCCTGCTCGTCACGTGGCTCTACTTCAGCGGTCTCGTTCTCCTCATCGGCGCGGCGGTCAACGCCGTCATCTGGGAGCGCAACCGGGCCGTCGCGGACCCGCTGACGACGGGGCCGAGCGAGCGGGCCGGCGGTGACACGGCGACGCCGGGGAACGCGACCGACCGACACGAGAGAACGGGTTCGACTCCTCCCGACGACGCCGGGGAGTCCATCGCGCCAGCGACCAGGGACGCACCCGCGGATAGAGGAGCGGCCGCGAACCGGGTCGCCGACGTCGCGCCCATGGGGACCGGCGGACCACGGTCGAGTGCCGAACGGTCGCCGAACCGGGACCGTGGGCCGCGACCCCGACCGAGCAACGCGCAGTCGTTCTCCCTCGGTGTCGCGGTCGGCGTAGTCGGGTGTCTCGCGGTCCTGGCGACCGCCATCTGGCAGTGGTTCGACTGAGCACGGCGAATCGAGGGCATCCCGGTCGGTCGTCGTCGGAACGAGCCGGACACCGGGACCCCCTTTGGGCCGGTCAGCTGCTCAGGACCGTTCCGTGTCCGCCGCGGGACCGCCCGCGACGGCCGCAGCGAGGGCCAGGTCGTCGGCGAGCTCGGCGGCGTGGTCGGAACCCAGGCGGACGACGAGTTCGTCCGTCGGCTTCAGACGCAACCGCGCGGCGAGTCCCCGTGCCTCGTCGGGCCGGAGATCGACCGTGACGCCGAACTCGGTCGTTCCGCGCGCCGAGAGGGCGAGTTCCACCCACTCCGACCGTGCGGTCCGCCGGACGTGCACCCGCCCGTCGAGGCGGTCGGGTGCGGGCGCCGAGTGGTCGGTCTCCAGCGGGAGGACGACTTCGTCCTCCGAATCGTCGGAAGGCATCTCCGTGCTGCGTCCAGCATCTATCAGTTCAATAGTATGTGTGTGGTAATTTGTGGCTTAATCGGTCGTTGAGGGTGATGGGAAGGTCCGGGGGACGCCGTCGCGGTCGCCCGGGCGTACGACCGGCGGACGCGCCGACTGGTAGGGCTCGCGCCCGACGGCGTCTGCTGGGCATGTGACTTCTCCCACGACGGTAGTCGTGGGCTTCCCTCACTGAGGGTTAGGCCCACGTCATCTGGGGAGTTCGCAGGTTCCATCCCACCGCTGGTTCCCTCGAGTACGACCTGCGTTTCGGGCTGAGCCACGACAGCCCCCACCGTCGATAGCGGACTCTGAACGTTCTTACCGACGGCTCGTTTGGCGATGTTCGTCGCGCCATTCTTGTCGCCGTCGTCGTCCAGTCCACAGTCGTGGCACTCGACACGCCCCTGTGCTTCCCGCGATGTGTTCGACGTCCGCCTGTTCTACCGGGAGCACGGCGAACCGCTCGCCGACCGTCCCCACTACGCTCCCGTGGTGTACCGGCGACGCCGGCACGACCGTCCGCTCCGAAGACCCCCGGCGAATCGAGGTTCCCGTCACCCCGAGGACGAGGTACTCCGGGTGACGCTCGACGGCGACCTCTCGGTAGTCGCTACCGAACGCGAGTGATTCGACCGGACCCTACTCCCGCGAGGAATCGACGAGGTACGACGAGAGGACGTCCCTGCCGAGGATGGCGTCGTAGCGCATCGCGCTCCGGTCGGTGACCGACGCCAGCACGTCGTGGGTCCGACCCCGCAGGTCGACGGCGAGAGGATGTACCGCCCGCGTCTCGACGCCGTTGCTGGACCGTACCCGCACGTTCCGGGTGCTTCCGTCCACCCCGAGGCTGTCCGCGAGGTCGCTATCGATGGACGTTCGCCTGGCTCCCGTGTCACACTTCGCGAGGAGGACGACCGAGGACTGCGTGCCGGCCACGGTGACCTCCTCGATGAGGCCCACGACCGGGGTCGTGTTCATACGATATCGTGACCGATCCGGGTATATTAACGGTATCGTGTATACACTGAACCGGTCGGTAACCCGCCCAGAGCCGAATCCGTCACTCCACCCGTCGGAGGTTCTGCCGTCCCCCGCGGCGTGCCGGTCGTGGATGACCTCGATGACGCCCTCCAGCGTCTCCGAGCGCACCTCGCTGGAGACGCCGCCCAGTTCCCACTGGAGTCGCTGAACCCGACGGCGCCGCTCCGCCGGAGCGGGACGACGACGACGAGATCACTCCCGACCCAGCAGCCGGCCGACCTCGCGCAGGTCCTCCCGGAACCCGCCCGCTCGATCGCCACCCTGCTCCTGAACCGTCACGTCCGTCTTCCCCCTGCGTACGAATGTACTGTGTTAACGTGGTTCATCTCTAAGGCGTCGGTGTTCAGGAGAACACGCTCGTCTCGCCGGCCGGAGGCTTTTCCGACCGTGTGGCGTCCTCCCGGTCGTGAACACTCGACCGGACCCCGTAGCACTCTCGCTCGGCGCCGTCGCTATCGCCGTCCTGTTCATCCCCATCCCCATCGTCACCCAACTCGTCGGGGTTCCGTTGCTCGTGTACGCCTGCTACCGGTACTGGGGACGGGACTGACCGACCACCCCCGGCGCCCCGACGTTAGTACGCCTGCCGCCCACGACGGAGACCCTGATATCGACAGGGGGCGTACCGCTGTCATGCACCGCCGACTCACGACCCGACGGACGGGACCACTCGACCGACCGGGCTCCCCGGGTGCGAGCGAGCCACACGGACGGGACGTCCGTCCCCGGGAGGCGCGACGGTGAGCACCGTCACCGAACCCGAACCCGAGTCGGGGTCCGGCACGGTCGGGACTCCCGAAGATGGGCGGCCGGGGCGTGCGGTCGCCGTCGCCGTCGGCCTCGCGCTCGCGGCCCTCGTCGCCTCGCTGGTCGGCGGCGTCGTGCTCGCGCTCCCGCTCGTGGTGTTCGGCGCGGACGTCGGGAGCGTCCCGGTGCTCCTCGCGCTGACCGTCGTGGGCCAACTCGGCTTCCTGCTCATCGGGTACCTCTACGTCCGCCGGACCGGCCTCCCGGTCCGGATGGCGATACCCGACCGCCGGGACGTCGGTTACCTCGTCGGCGGGGTCGTCGTCGCCCTCGCCCTCGCGGTGACCCTCTCGCTGGTGCTCGCGGTGCTCGACCTCCTGCCCGGGTCGGTCATCGCCGACACCGGGATGGCGGACCCGGCGTTCTTCGTCGGCCTCGCGGTCCTCTCGGTCGTCCTCGTTGGGCCCGTCGAGGAGTTCCTCTTCCGGGGGGTGATACAGGGACGGCTCCGCCGGGCGTTCGGTCCCGTGGGCGCCGTCGTCGGCGCGAGCCTCCTGTTCGGCGCGATGCACCTCGCGAACTACACCGGCGCCGTCGTCCCCGTCATCGCGGGCGCCTCGCTCGTCGCGACGGTCAGCCTCGTCTTCGGGGCCCTCTACGAACGCACGGGCAACCTCGTCGTCCCGATGGTCGCCCACGGCGCTTACAACGTCGCGCTCTTCGCTCTCGCGCTCTTCGGGATGTGAGTCGACCGGCCACGGGAGCTACCCGGGCCCGTCGGCGGGGGACGCCCGCTATCGGCTCCCGTTCCCGGCCCCGGAGACGTTCACCCAGAGGTGGACCTCCCGGTAGGCGTTCTCGGTCGTGGGGTTCGCCGGCGCGTCGCCCTTGTACAGCAGGTAGACCAGCCGCAGGCGGTCGCCGACGAGCGTCGGCGTCACCGTGTGTCGCTCCTGCCACGTCTCGTTCGCGGCGACCGTGGGCGTGAACGTCCGGAGGGTCTCCGCTTCGAGCACCTCGACGCTCACGTTGGTGACGTTCGTCGAGTTGGTGACGTTCGACACACGGGTCCCGTTCTCGAAGTACTGGACGTCCACCCGCTGGAGCTCGACCACCACCGTGTAGTTCACGGGTTCGTGTTCGTGGTTCCCGACGCCGACGTACAGCGACTTCCCCTCCCCCTCGGTGAAGTTCGTCGGGTAGTCGTCCGCGACCAGGTCGCCGCTGTCGTTCTGCGTGAGCAAGTAGAGTTCGGTGAACGACTCCCCCTCCTTGGGGACCATCACGGCGTACCCGACGCTCGACACCGCGAGCAGGATGCTCAGGACCATCACGACGTTCAGGAGGGCGTCCCCCCGACTGTCGGGTTCGAACAGCTCCGAGCGCACGCTCTCCGCCCAGGCCCGGTAGGGGACGGCGAGGCGTTCCTCGGCCGGGAGCTGCCAGCGCCGGCGCGCGCCGACGGCCACGCAGCCGAGCGTGAACAGGCTCACGCTCGCGAGGATGGGCACCAGCCGGATGCCGAACGGCGTGAAGTTCAACACCAGCCCGATGAGCGGGACGATGGCGATGCTCGTCCCGAGCGAGAGCGCGACTCGTTCGAGGCCGCTGATGCCCCGCTCGTCCTCGACCGGCGCCTCGGCGTCCGGCCCCTCCCTATCGTCGACCGGTCCGGTCCCCTCCTCGGGGAACAGCGCCGCGATGAAGGCGTAGCCGGGGACGAACAGGACGAAGACGAGCCCGAGGACGATGCGGACCGGCGTCTCGCGCAGGACGGGCGCGAGGACGAACAGGTTCGTCAGGAGCGTCGCGAGCACGACCGCCGCGAGGTCGGCTGGCAACCGACGGACCTGTCTCGGCAACAGCAGTCGTGCGTCCATCTGGTTGCAGTATCTCGTGTGTGGGTAAAAATGGGGTGGACTCCGGGCGACGGGCCGACGGCTCCCGGTAGCCGGGATTCGACTCCCCGGCGCGTCCGGTCACGGTGGAACGCTACGCCGGCCGGCTCTCCCCTCGTCGCGGGTGCGCGTGTCCGGTGGGCCGTGGCTCACTCCGCCCGGGCCACCTCCCTGTCGAGGGCGTCCGTGACCCGGTGAAGCAACCGCTCGACCCGCGGGCGTTCGACCTCCCACCACGTCGTGCTGTGGTGGTACGTCGCGAGGACGTCCCGCATCGCCTCGAGCTGGTCCACGCTGAAGCGCGCCCCCCCGCCGTCGAGAACGTGGAAGGCTTCGAACACCGCCTCGGCCGGCGGCTCGTCGCTCCCGCCGCCGACCGCGCCGGGTTCGATGCGGTCGAGCAGCACGTGGTGGAGCGTCCAGCGCTCCTCGCGGGGGAGCGACAGCGGGACCGTCCGGACGGCGTGCGACGAATCAGACATGGTTGTTCAGGGCGTACGGGTGTATCTCCCTGCCCCCATAATCCTTGCTACCAGCTGTCACGGACGTGCGGATGGTGCTTGACGTCCGGCCGCGACTCCCCGTCGGACGCGGCCCCCGTCCCTACCCGGATGCCCGTCAGTGCAGTCCCGCGTCCTCCAGCACGTCGGCGACGTGTTCGACGTGGGCGGCGTGTTCCTCGCCCGCCAGCCCCTGGTACATCGTCGACACCGAGAGGTAGTCGGCGCCGAGGTCACGCCACGCCGCCGCCCGCTCGACCCAGTCGTCCTCCTCGCCGGGGACGGCGTACATGCGACCGTGGAGGCCGACATCCCCGGGGTCACGGCCCGCGGTCTCGGCGTACTCCCGGACGTCCGCGAGATGGGCCTCGGCCTCCTCGCCGGGCTGGAACTGCGGGAGCCAACCGTCGGCCATCCGCCCGACCCGGCGCTTGACGGGGTCGGCCATCCCGCCCATCCAGAGCGGTATCGGGCGCTGGACCGGGAGCGGTCGGATGCCGGCGTCAGGGACGTGGTGGAACTCCCCGTCGAACGTCACGAGGTCGTCGGTCCAGAGCGCGCGGAGCACCTCGACCTGCTCCTCGATGCGCCGCCCGCGCGTCGAGAAATCCTCGCCCAGCGCGACGTACTCGGGTTCGTTCCAGCCGACACCGACGCCCAGTCGGAGGTTCCCGCCGGTGAAGCGGTCGAGTTGCGCGGCCTGTTTCGCGACGAGGGCCGTCTGGCGTTGCGGGAGGACGAGGACCCCTGTCACGAACGACAGGTCCTCGGTCCGACCGGCGAGGTAGGAGAACGTCGTCAGCGGTTCGTGGAACGAGTCCTCGTAGTCGTAGGGGCCGTCCCAGCCCTCGCGGTCGGGGTTCACGCCGAGGACGTGGTCGTACGCGAGGACGTGACCGAACCCGGCGCCCTCGACCCGCGAGGCGTAGTCCGCGAGCGTCCCGGGGTCGTGGCCGATCTCGAGTTGCGGGAAGACGGTACCGAGTTCCATGGTCGACGCTCGCACGGGGGTGCCTTGAACGGACGTGGTCGTCGGTCCCGGTCGCGTGGAGTCCGGTGCGCACGCGGGACCAGTCGGGCCTCGTGCTCCCGGCCACCACGTCCCGGTTCGGCACGGTAGGCTACACCTAACCGTCGATATCGGCGGGCTTCGGGTCGGTCTCGGTTGCACGGGGTCGGAGGATAAATATCGGAGTAGAAGGTATTAAACTAATATCGAAGGTCACTGTTCTATGAATATGGGTTCCAACCCTGCCCGGTTCAGACGTAGCCCCGATTCCGAACGACCCGCCGACACCCGCCCGGAGGTGGTGCGATGAGGCGCCGCGGGCTCTCCCTCGGTCTCGCGTTCGCGCTGGTCCTATCGAGCGTCGTCGCGGCGACGGCACTCGGTGCGGGTGTCGCGGCCGCCGACCCCG
>CAYYSW010000040.1:0-12780 GCA_964474395.1 uncultured Halobacteriales archaeon | reverse complement strand
GCCCGGGGCTACTCCGAGCGCCACGTCCACCGCCTGCTGTTCCCGCTCGACCGCGGCTACGCGTTCTCGAAGGGCTACTACGCCCGCGTCGAGAGCGACCGCCTGTACGGTCGCCTGTTCCGCCTGTTCTACACGCCGCTGGTGCGAGCGCTCGCGGACCGCCACGACGCCGACCTGCTGGACTACCTCGGCGCCTTCCGCTACGCGCTGGCCGGCGAGTTCGCCGCGACGGCGGACCTCGCGCGCTCGCTGCGCGTCCAGCGCGGGTGGGGACTCGAGGTCGGGACGCTCGGGGACGCCTTCGCGACGGCCGGCTTCGAGGAATCCGCGCAGGTCGACCTCGGGACCCACGAACACGACCACCGGGCCGTCTCCGGGCCCCAGGGGCTCGGGGACATGAGCGAGGAGGTGGGCGCGGCGCTGTTCCACGCGCTCGCCGACGCCGGCGTCGAACTCGACTTCGACACCCTGCCCGGGGCCTACCGCGAGGCCGCACGCGCGCTGGTCGAGCAGTACGCGGCGGACGCGGCGTTCAACGGCCTCGACTACAGCGCCGTCGACGAACGCGAACAGGTCGCCGCCTACGCCGATGCGGTCCGCCCGCCGGAGGAGGACGGACGCCTCCCCGCCTGGCGGTCGGCCCCGCTCGACCCCGCGGACCTGCTGGCGGCCGCGAACGCGGACCTCGCGGCGGCCGCCGATGCCGTCGACGGGTCCCCGGAGGGGACGAGCGCCGAGGGCGTGGACGCCGATGCGGAACGCGACCCCGGCGGTGGAGGTGAGGGGGCGTGAGCGACGGGACGGACGGCGTTACCGACCCCGACGCCGCGGCCGATCCCGACGACCTCGCCGGGGTCGTGGACCTCTTCGGCGCGCTCACGCGCGAGGAACTCCTGCGGGCGCTGGAGGAACTCGCCTTCAAACGGGGGGCCGACCCGCCCGGTGAGGCCGCCCTCGAGTCGGCCGTCGACTCCTATCACCTCGTCGAACACGATGGCTACCTCGTCCCGGGACCGGTCGCCTTCCCGTCGCTCCCGCCGGGGGCGGACGACCTCCCGCACATCATGGACGTCGAGGAGCGCTCGCCGGACCCTGAGGCGGTCGGGCGGACCGTCGAGGAACGCTTCCGGGCGGAGGCGGCCCGCGCCCTCGGTGACGGCGACGGGCCGCGCGTCGAGCGACTGCTGGACGTGAGCTACGACCTGGAGACGTGGGGACCGGTCGAGGTGGCCGACGTGCGCCGACGACTCGACGACGCCCGCGCGGAGGAATGAGCACGGCCCGGCCCCCGGCTTGCGGTTCGCGACCCGCAAAGCGTGTGCCGTGGTTCCGTGGCACGCGACCCGGGCGCAGGAGGTAAGCCCCTCCCCTTCGTGGGACCGGTATGGACGTGGACCTCTCCCGGGTCGCCTCTCACACCCCGGTCGACGTGACTGGCGAGCCGCGGGAGGCGGCGGTCCTCGTCCCGGTCATCGAGCGCGGCGGGGATGCACACGTCCTGTTCGTCAAGCGTTCGGACCACCTCGGCGAACACCCCGGCCAGATGGCATTCCCCGGCGGGGGGCGCGAACCGGGCGACGACGACCTGCAGGCCACGGCCATCCGGGAGGCGGGCGAGGAGATCGGGATGCGGCCCGAGGAGGCGTCAGTCGTCGGGCGACTCGACGACATCCGCACCATCACGGAGTACTCGGTGCGGCCGTACGTCGCCCGCGTAGTCGACCGAGAGTACGCTCCGGACATGCGCGAGATAGCGGAGATCGCGGTGTTGTCGGTCGCGGACCTCACCGACCGCGCGAACTACGAGTCCGAGCGCCGCGACCACCCCCACTACGGCGACATCCGCCTGCATTTCTTCCACGTGGACGGCTACACCGTCTGGGGGGCGACCGGCCGGATGCTCGTCCAGTTCCTCGAACTCGCCACCGACTGGCGGATGCCACCGGAGGCCGACCGGGTGGTCGACCCCGACGCCGACTACCCCGTCTGAGGTCGGCAGCTACTTGTCCGTCCTCCGAAACGTTCCGGTATGCGCTCCGGTTTCGACACCTTCGACCCCGAGTGGTTGGCAGCGGAGGCGATTCGCATCGGACTCATCATCCTCGCCGGTTTCCTCCTCGCCGCCGTCGTCGGCGGGTTCTTCGGCCTGCTGGGCGGCCTGTTCGGTCGCCCCACCGTCGTCGGCGGGTGGTTCTTCGGCCTCGCCGCGTTCCTCTCGACGGTCATCCGCTACACGACGCTGGCGACGGCCGTCCTCTACGCCGTTGACCGCGGGACCTGATGCGAGGTCCCCGGCCGCGCCGCCAGACTCGCCGCGAGCGACACGCATAACCGTCGTAGTCACTCACCGAGCACATGGTCGCGCGCGCGGCGGGTCGCGTTCCGCACCGCACGTAGCCACTTCTCCCCAATGTACGAGGTAGCCAGATGCTGACCGGCGAGCGACTCGCGACGACCGGTCTCGACGCCGTTGCACTGAAACCGAAAGAACACGACTTCGACCGGGCCGACTCGCTCGACGTGGACGGCCTCGTCGTCGACTACGAGGGCCGCGAGCACCTCCCCGACTGGGGGACGCTGGCCGACCTCGCAGCGGGGGCCACGGTGTACCTCACCGCGCCGGTCCGCGCCGACGGCTTCGACCCGCAGGGCGACGACGCTCTCCTCCGGGAGGCGCTGGCGACGCTCCCCGATTCGGTCGGGTTCACGTTCGTCGCGGGCAACCCCGCCTACCTTACCGAGGCCGAGCGGTCGCGGGCCATCGCCCCGCGCCTCCGGGGGGTCCTCGACGCCTACCCCGACGACCGGCCGGCCCCGTGGGTCGGCACCGAGGGCGTCGAGCGCCTCGCGCTCGCCGCCGGCGGCGTGCAGTTCGACCTGCTCTCGCGTTCGACGCCGAAGGAACTCCGGGCGCTCCGGACCGTCGGCCTCGACAACGAGGTGGCGGTGTACGCCCCGACGGTGCTCACCGACGACGAGGACGCCGTCCTCGATGCCCTCGGCGGGTACGTCTCGCGCCGCGCGGCCGTGGCCGCCGCGCTCCCCGAGGGGGCGGCGACGGACCGCACCGCGACCGGCCGCGCCCGCGAGGTGCTGCTCGCGGCCGCGGGGGACTTCGCGCTCGTCGGGACGGCGAGCGAGGTGCGCGAGCAGGTCGCCCACCTCCACGACGCCGGCGCGACGACGGTGGTGGGCTACCCCGCTCGCGGTATCGAGTCGCTCCGCTAGCGGGTCGGTCGAGGAAAGAACAGCGACGGCGGAGTCGGGCCGACGGCCGCCGGTCAGTCGCGCACGTTGTCGTCCGGGTCGCCCACCGTGTCCTCGTCGTCGGACCCGTGGGAGACGTCGACCGAGCCGTCCTCGTCCTCGGCGTCGCCGCCGTCCGTCGGGACGTCCGTCTCGTCGAGGCCCGTCTCCTTGCCCGAGGTGGTGTCGACGCCGATGGAATCGTCCTCCTCGTGGGTGTCGACGGTCACGGGACCGTCGTCGTCGAGTTTCGGGATGCGGACGCGCAGCGTCCCCGTCTTGGTGAGCATCGCGTCGGCGCCACGGGCGTCCACGACGGCGTCCTCGGGAAGCTCGACCGAGCCGTGTAGCGAGAGGCCGCGTCCGGGGACGCGCATGTCGAAGCCCTCGTAGAAGTCACGGAAGCGGTCGATGCGCGCCTTCACGGTTCCCTGGTCGAAGCGCACCTCGACGTCCTCGCTGGTCGCGCCGGGGGCGTCGAACACCACGAGGAAGTGGTCCTCGGACTCCAGCAGGTCGGCGTGCAGCGGCTTGTTCTCCTGTACCCGACTCGACGCCTTCCCGATGCCGTCGAGGACGGTGCTCTCGACCCGCTCGCCGAGTTCCTTGAACATGAAGCGAGCTTCGTGTGTCGTGGGCTTATGGGTTGTGGCGACTCAGAGGACGATCTCCTCGAGGCCGTCGGCGGACCCGCAGTAGGGACAGGTGAAGTCCGCGATGCCCGTCTCGTCGGGCATGTCGTAGGTGTAGTGGAGCTCGAACATGTCGAGTTCGCAGTCCGATTCGGTGCACTTGACTTCCATCGTCTTTGGCATACCCGGGCGTATGCCCGGACCGTTAATCAATTCGACGGGCCACGCCTCGAAGAGGTATGCGCGTCATCGGCGTCGACTTCAGCGGCGCGGCGGCCGCCGGCGAGAAGACATGGGTCGCGACGGGCGAGGCGAGCACGGGAACGGACGGTACCCTCCGCCTCGACGCCTGCGCCCCCCTCGCCGAACGGGTGGGGACCGCCGACCGCGACCCCTGCCTGCGGGCGCTCGTCGATCTCCTGCGAGAGGGTGACGTCGCCGGCCTCGACGTTTCCTTCGGCCTGCCGCGGGCGGTCCACGACCGCGACGCCTGGACCGACCTCGTCGAGTGGGTCGGCGGGGCGTTCGCGGACGCCGACGACCTCTCGGGGACCTGCGCCGAGCGGACCCGCGAGGCGACCGGCGGCGACCGGACCTACCTGAAGCGGGCGACCGACGAACACCGCGGCGCGACCTCGCCGTACCACTGGCTGGTCGCCCACCAGACGTTCCACGGCCTCCGGGACGTGCTGGCGCCGTTGGTCGCCGGGGGCGGGGTCGCCGTCGCGCCGATGGACGTGGGGACGGACGCCGGGTGCGCGGGTCGCCTGCCGCCCGAGCGCCCCGTCGTCTGCGAGACCTACCCCGCGGCCACCCTGCGGCGCCTCGGCCTCCCGGACACGCGCTACAAGGACGACGCGAAACACTCCGGCGCGCCCGAGCGCCGCGAGCGAACCGTCGAGGGGCTCGCCACCGGGACGCCCCTCTCGCTGGCCCCGGACGTGCGCGACCGGGCGCTCGCCGACTCGGGCGGTGACGCCCTCGACGCCTGTCTCGCCGCGCTCGCGGCCCACCGGGCGTGGCGCGACGGGTTCGCCACGACCGGCGAGTGGCACCCCGTCGAGGGACACATCTACGCCTGACCCGGGCGGGCGGCGCGGAGAACTAAGTCCCCCGCCGGGTATCCCGAACCATGCTGGGAGACGAGTCTCGGGCGCCGTCCCCGCCGCGTCGGGTCGCCCGGGAGGGGCGCCGATGAGGGTGGGAGTGATAGGCGGCGGCGCCTTCGGGGTCACCCTCGCCCGCGACCTCGCCGTGCTGGACTGCGAGGTCGTCCTCTACGAGCGCGGCGACCTCGCGGCGGGCAGCAGCGGCCGGGCCGCGGGCGTCTGTTACGACGCCTTCGCCGACCGCCCGGACGCCGAGGTCGGCCGGCGCGCGCTCGAACGCCTCCGCGAGTTCTCCGGGACCGGCGGGTTCGCGTTCACCGACTGCCCGTACGTCTTCCTCGCGCGCGAGGGCGACGACCGGCGGACGCGGACGATCGAGGAGGGGGCGGAGCGGATGGCCGACCACGGCCTCGACGTGCGCCTCCTCGCGCCCGACGCCCTCGGCCGGCGCTTCCCTGACCTGCGGACCGACGACGTGGCGGTGGCCGCCGTCGCCGGGTCCGCGGGCTATGCCGACCCGGGCGAGTACACCCGCGCGATGGGCGCGGCGGCGAGGCGAGCGGGCGCGGACCTGCGGACGGACACGCCCGCCCGCCTCGCGGACCGGGGGATCGTCGCGTCCGACTCGGGACGTGAGTCGTTCGACGCCGTCGTCGTCGCCGCGGGCGCACACGCCCGGCAGGTGCTCGCCGAGGTCGACGTCCCCGTACCGCTCAAACCGTATCGCGTGCAGGCGCTGACGACCGACCCGGTCCCCGAACACGACCGCCTGCCGATGCTGTACGACGCCTCGGGCGGGTACTACCTCCGGCCCCGCGGGGGCGGCCTGCTGGTGGGCGACGGCACGGAGCCGGTCGAACGCGACCCGGACGACTGGGACCGGGAGGCCGACGACTGGTTCGTCGCGGACTGTGGGGGGTATCTGCAGACCGCCATCGGCCGCTCGCCGCCGGTCGAGCGGGCGTGGGCGGGCCTCTGTACCGCGACGCCCGACGGGCACCCCCTGCTGGGTGAGTGCGCCCCGGACCTGTACGTCGCGACGGGGTGGCAGGGCCACGGGTTCATGCGCGCGCCGGCGCTGGCCGAGCGACTGGCCGGGCAGGTGCTCGGCGGGGCGGGAATCGACCACTTCTCGCCCGACCGCTTCGAGGGGGACGAGGAGTTCGAGGTCGTGGAGGGGATGGCCGTCGAGTGACCCGCCGGTCGGGGACCCTCGCGGTGTCCGTCCGGCGGAACAGCGGGACGAACGGCCTCAGGAGCAAGAGCGCACACCCGAGGGGGACGTAGACGTACACCGTCGGCACGCTCGGAACGAGCAGCCCCCGGAGGGCGGGCGGCCGTCAGGCCGTAGGCGACGGCGACGTACGCCCGGAACGCGGCCGTCGTCGCGAAGTAGCCCCGACGCGGCGGGTGGAGGGTCCGCATCCCCGCTCGTTCCCGTCGGCCGACAACTACCGTCCGGGGTGTCAGCCCTGCCCGCCGTCGGCCGAGTCGCGGTCGCTCCCGGTGCGCACCTCCTGTCCGAAGGCGATGTTCCCCTCCCGTGAGATGCTGACGTGTGCCTCGCCGCGGCTCTCGCCGACCCGCCAGATGGCGGTGGTCTCGTTGCCCGCGGCCGTCGTCACGCGCACGCGGTACTCGCCCGAGCGGGAGACCCCCTCGGTCCGTCGCGTCGTCGCCGGCGGGAGGTCGATGGTGGTCTCGAACACCTGTTCGCCCCCCTCGCGGCCGCGCTCGACGACCACCGTCACCTCGTGTGCCTCGTCGTCGTCGTTGTACACGGCGATGTCGCGCGGTTCCGAGACGGTCGGCTGCGGGTCGGGGGCGCCGCCGGGGAGGGAACACCCCGCCCCGGCGACACCGAGCAGTGCCGGCAGCGCCCGGAGGAGGGTTCGGCGGTCGAGGTCCATACCCATCAGCGGGGACTCCGCCGGATAGCGCTTTCGCCGGACGGCGACGGTGTCAGTCGGGTGTCTGACGGGCCGCGGACGGCCGCGTGACGGCGCGCGCCGGCTCCCCGGGTAGTCACCGTTTTACGCGTCGACCCGATACGGACGGCCATGACAGACCCGGCGACGCTCGACGTGACGCTCGTGGACGGCTACGTCGACGAGCCGGCGCACTTCGGCGTCCCGCCCTACGTCTCGACGTACCCGCGCTACACGGCGGGCGCGCTCGTCGACGCGGGCGTCCCCGAGGCGCAGATCACCTACCACACCATCGACGCCCTGCGCGAGACGCCGGCGAAGTGGCAGGACGTCGAGGAGGCCGACCTCATGGTGTACATCGGCGGGATGACCGTCCCCGGCAAGTACGTCGGGGGGACGCCCGCCGAACCCGACGAAGTCCGTCGAATGGCCTGGACCGCGACGGGGACGACGCTGATGGGCGGGCCCGTCCGCTTCGGCGTCGGCGACCAGAACGAGGGCGGCAGCGACATGGAGCGAAAGGACCTCGACTACGACTTCGTCGCGAAAGGCGACATCGAGGCAGCCGCACACGACCTCGTCGCGGGCGGGCTGGAGGGCTTCGGCAACCGGATGCGCGACGTCGAGGAGGTGACCCGCTGGGCGCGCAAGGGCGCGTTCGTCGTCGAGAACCACCCCAACCACCCCGACTACCTCATCGCCGAACTGGAGACGGGGCGGGGCTGTCCCTACCGGTGTTCGTTCTGTACGGAACCGCTGTACGGCAACCCTACCTTCCGCCCGCCCGAGACCGTCGTCTCGGAGGTGGAAGCGCTGTACGAGCGTGGCGTGCGGCACTTCCGGCTGGGCCGGCAGGCCGACATCCTCGCGTACGGCGGCGACGGCGAGGCGCCCAACCCCGACGCCCTCCGCGACCTCTACGGCGGCATCCGCGAGGTCGCTCCCGACCTCGGGACGCTCCACCTCGACAACATGAACCCCATCACCGTCGTCGAGTACCCCGAGAAGTCGCGGGAGGGTATCGAGGTCATCGCGGAACACAACACGCCCGGCGACACCGCCGCCTTCGGCCTCGAATCGGCCGACCCGGTCGTCCAGGAGGAGAACAACCTCAACGTCACCGCCGACGAGTGCTTCGAGGCGGTGCGCATCGTCAACGAGGCGGCCGGGTGGCGCCCCGGCGAGGACCCCTCGAAGGCACCCACACACGGTGAGGAGACCAAACGCCTCCCGAAGCTCCTGCCCGGTATCAACCTGCTCCACGGCCTGAAGGGCGAGACCCGGGAGACCTACAAGCTCAACAAGGAGTTCCTCCACCGCGTCTACGACGCCGACCTGATGCTCCGCCGGGTGAACATCCGGCAGGTGATGGCCTTCGACGGAACGGAGATGTCGGAGACCGGTTCGCAGATAGCGAAGGACCACAAGAAACTGTTCAAGCAGTACAAGCGGGAGGTCCGCGAGGAGATAGACAACCCGATGTTGCAGCGCGTCGCACCCGCCGGGACGCGCCTGCCCGACGTCCACCTGGAGTACCACCAGGACGGCAAGACGTTCGGCCGGCAACTCGGGACGTACCCCCTGCTGGTCGGGATGCCCGGCGAACTCGAACTCGGGCGCACCGTCGACGTCGCGGTGACCGACCACGGCTACCGCTCGGTCTCGGGGGTCCCCTACCCGTTGGACCTGAACGCGGCGTCGATGAACGAGCTCACCGCGATTCCCGGCCTCGGGAAACAGCGGGCGGGGAACCTCGTCGTGGACCGGCCGTTCGCCAGCATCGAGGACGCGGAGGCCCGCGCGGAGGTGGCCCTGGGCGACTTCGCGACCGTCCGGTCGCCCGAGGGTGCGGACTGAGTCGAGGGGACGCCGCGACCGCACTCGCGAAACCCTTATTCTCACCTCCGTCCTCCTCGCTCGGCATGATTCTGGTCGTCGGAGCGACTGGTGAGGTCGGGACGGCGGTCGTTCGTCGACTCGTCGCCGAGGACCGCCCGGTGCGAGCGTTCGTCCGCCCGACGACGGACTACGACCACCTCGCGGCACTCGGTGTCGACCTCGCCTTCGGGGACCTGCGCGACCCGGGGAGCGTCAGGGCCGCCTGTGCGGGCGTCGAGACCGTCGTCGCCACGGCCACCGCGACGGTTCCGCGCCGCGGTGACCGCTTCGAGACCATCGAAGGCGAGGGGTACGCCACGCTCATCGACGCCTGTCTCGACGAGGGCGTCGAACAGTTCGTCTTCCTGTCGGTCCCGGTCTCGCCGTTCGACGAGCAGGTGCCGACGCTACGGTACAAGCGGCTGAACGAGCGCCGTCTGCGCGAGAGCGGCCTCACATACACCATCGTGCGCGCCTCGCTGTTCATGGACGACTGGCTGGCGCTCGTCGGGAGTTCCCTCCCCGTCGAAGACGAGTCCTCGACGCTCGCCCGCCCGTTCTGGTTCTCGCGGCTCTACCGTCGGCTGACCGGTCGACTCGTCGAGGAGCGCGGCGTCGCGCTCGTCCCCGGGTCCGGGGAGACGCGCCACTCGTTCGTCGCCGTCGAGGACGTAGCGCGGTTCCTCGTCCGCTGTGTCGGACACTCGCGGGCGAGGGACCGCGTCGTCCATCTCGGAGGACCGGCGGCCCTCCCGTGGGACGAGGTCGTCGACTGCTTCGAGCGGGTGCTCGACCGACCGATTCGGTCGATCCCCCTCCCCGACAGGGCGCTGCGCGTTCCTCACCGCCTGCTCGGGCCGGTCTCGGAGGGCGCCGCGAACATCGTGGGGCTGCTCCGGTTTGCCGGGACGACCGAGTCGGCCTACGACCCGAACGAGGGAAAGGACATCATGCCCGGCGAGCGGACCGGTGTCGAGGCGTTCCTCCGGGCGCGGACCCCGCCGACGGTCGCCGAAACCGAAGGGAGCCGCCCCATCGGGGTGGGCGTGGAGGGGTAGTCACACGCCCGGTGGACTGCGTCACCGACGCGCTTCCGGGCGTGTGGTCGCAGGCCCCGGCGGGCCGTCAGTCCCCGACCCAGAAGGTTGATACGCGATAGGGCGCAACGCCGGGCAATGACTGTCGAGGTGAGCGTGGTCCTCCCCGCGTACAACGAGGAGGCGACCATCGGCGACACCGTCGCCGTCACGCTCGACACCCTCGATTCGTTCCTCCCGGACGGGTCCTTCGAGGTGCTCGTCGCGGAGGACGGCTGTGACGACCGGACCCCGGAGATAGCCGCCCGCATCGCCGGCCAGGACCGCCGGGTGCGACACGTCCACTCCGACGAGCGACTGGGCCGGGGTGGGGCGCTGGTCCGGGCGTTCCGCCTCGCGGAGGGCGAGACGCTCGTCTACTTCGACACGGACCTCGCGACGGACATGACCCACCTGGAGGAACTCGTCGAGTCGGTGCGCTCGGGCGAGTACGACGTCGCCACCGGGTCGCGCTGGATGCCCGGCGAGGTGGCAAAGCGCCCGGCCAGGCGGGGTGTCCCCAGCCAGGGGTTCAACAGGATAGTCCGGACGCTCCTCGGGTCGGATCTGCGCGACCACCAGTGTGGGTTCAAGGCGTTCGACCGCGAGGCGCTGTTCGACCTGCTCTCGGACGTCGAGGACCGCCACTGGTTCTGGGACACCGAGGTGCTCGTGCGCGCCCAGCGGGCGGGCTACCGGGTCAAAGAGTTCCCCGTCGGCTGGACGCCGAAGGGCGACACGAAAGTCGACCTCGTCCGGGACGTCCTCGGGATGGGCAGCCAGATACTGCGCTGCTGGTGGGAGTTCGCCGTCCGGCCGCGGGTCACCCGCCGCGTGACCGTCGGCGCCGGGTCGTTGCTCGTCGCCATGGCCGTCCTGTTGATGACCCAGTACCTCGACTTCGGGGCCGTCATCGACCGGATGATGGCGGCCGACCCCGCCTACATCGCGGTGGCGACCCTCGTTTACGTCGTCTCCTGGCCGCTGCGCGGGGCGCGCTACCGTGACATCCTCGCCGAACTGGGGTACTACGAGCGGGTGGGCTTTCTCACGGGGGCGGTGTTCATCTCCCAGACGGGCAACCTCGTCTTCCCGGCGCGGGCGGGCGACGCCGTCCGCGCATACGTCGTGAAGGCCCGACGTGGTATCCCCTACCCGTCGGGGTTCGCGTCGCTCGCGGTCGAGCGTGTCTTCGACCTGCTGACCATCACGACGCTGGCCGGCGCCGTCCTGCTCGGGCTGGCGGGCGCGGGGCTGGCGACCCCGACTGGCCTGGAGGCGCTCCCGACGAGCTACCGCGAGAGCGGACAGGCGGCGCTGTACGTCGCAGGAACCGTCGGCGTCCTCGCGATGACGGCCGTCTCGCTCATCCTCGTGACGGCCCGCTCGGAGGGGAACGCCGTCCGGGCGGTGGTCCGGCGGGTGAGTTCCGACTCCTACGCCGACTACGTCGCGGGCGTCATCGAGCGGTTCGTCGGCGACGTCCAGGCCGTCGCGGGCGACCGGAAGGCGTTCGCCCGCATCGGCGGGTCGAGCCTCGCCATCTGGACGCTCGACGTCGTGACCGCGCTGCTGGTGTTCGCGGCGTTCGACGTCGCGCTCTCGCCCGTCGTCCTCGTCGCCGTCGGCTTCTTCGCGGTGAGCGTCGGCAACCTCGCGAAGGTCCTCCCGCTCTCGCCGGGCGGCATCGGCCTCTACGAGGGGGCGTTCACGCTCATCGTCGTCGCGCTCACCCCCGTCGGGTTCCCGGTGGCGCTGGGCGCGGCCATCGTCGACCACGCGGTGAAGAACATCGTCACCGTCGTCGGCGGCGTCGCCTCGACGCTGCTCCTGAACGTCTCGCTGACCACCGCCGTCGAGGAGTCCCGCGACGTGGACGCCGACCCCGCCGAGAGCGATTAGTAGAAGTCGGTCACGAACGGCCCGAGCGCCCCCGCGACGGCGCCCGCCAGCGCGGACTCGCGGTCGATGGCACCGCCCGTGAGCGCGCCCGCCGCGCCCTGTCCCCGGGCGACGCCCTCCTCGTCGAGTTCGTCGTCCATCACGGGGCCGAGTTCCTCGCCCGCCTCGACGCGGGCGGCGATTCCGTCAGGGAGGCGGAGGCTCGGCCCGGTCCCGCGGCTCCACCGGTCGCCGTCGGTGGCGGCGGCCCACATCACCAGCCACAGGCCCTCGGCGAACTCCCGGCGGGCGACGCCCCCCTCGATGCCGATGCCGAGGTCGAACGGCCCGGCGGTCCCGTCTCCGGGGCCGCCCGCATCGAGGACGGCTCGGGCGCGACCCTCCGCGCCGGCGAGGGTCTCGTCTTGTCCCTCGGGTTGCTCCGCGACACCTGACGGGACGCCGAGCGGTTCGGCCGACCAGCCGTCGGGGACGGCGCGCTCGACAGCCCGTAGTTTCACCGGATTCAGGCTTCCGACGCCGACGTGCATACGTCCCGCTCGCGGCGGAACCGGGTTCCAGCTTGCGGTTCGCGTCGTTCTCGAAACGTGATTCTTCCCGGCAGGGAGTCTGTCGCTCCCAACAAAGAGGTATCGGTAACGTTAAGAAGCTTTCGGGCGAAGCTACCCTACCGAACGGCTGTCCGGGATTTTCGGGGCGGTATCCTGCCCGGATAGCACTCGCCCCCGACCAATGAGCGACTCCAATACGCGAACGCGAGAACGACGAACGGAGACCGAGGAGACCGAGGCAGACGAGGGCATCAACTGCCCCGAGTGTGGCGGTGCCCTCATCTCCGACACCGAACACGGCGAGACGGTCTGTCAGGACTGTGGGCTGGTCGTCGAGGAGGACAGCATCGACCGTGGGCCGGAGTGGCGGGCCTTCGACTCCGCCGAGAAGGACAAGAAGTCGCGCGTCGGCGCGCCCACCACGAACATGATGCACGACAAGGGGCTCTCGACGAACA
>CAYYSW010000039.1:7161-12874 GCA_964474395.1 uncultured Halobacteriales archaeon | reverse complement strand
GGGTCCGCGAGAGGCGCCCGCCGAGGTGAACGACCGGCGCGGCGGCGACGCCGAGGGCGACGCCCCCGAACAGTAGGGAGAGCGCCGCCAACACCCCGGCATCGAGGGGCGTCATCGACGGGGCGCCCGGCGCGAGGGCCGTCCCCACGACGTAGAGGCCGACGAAGCCGCCGAGGACGGCGAGGAACGCCGCCCGGGAGCTCCACCCGCGCGGGGTGAACGCGCCGAGCAGGGAGAACTCGCCGTCGGCCAGCGCCGGCAGGAACGACGCGAGCGTCATCACGGCGGCGTCGCGGTTCTTCACGTGAGCGAGTTCGTGGGCCAGCGCCGCGTCGAGTTCCTCCCCGTCGAGGGCCTCCAGTAGGCCCTCGCTGACGACCACCGTCGCCCGACGTGCGCCGCCGACGGTGAAGCAGTTGGGCATCTCGCTGTCGACGACGGCGACGGCGGGGACGCGCACGTCCGCCTGCTGTGCGAGGCGGCCGAGGCGGGCGTGCAGGGCCGGGCGCTCCTCCGGGGTGACGGTCCGGGCGTCGGCAGCGACGAGGGTCCGCTCGCGGGTGTAGCGCAACTGGACCCGGAGGAAGCCCGCCAGCGCGGGCAGGACGAAGGCGACCCACTGAAGGACGGGCGGGACGGGGCCGAGGTCGGCGGCGTCGGCCAGCGCCCGCCCGAGGGGGGCGAGCCACGGGCCGAGGAGGAACCCGGCGACGAGGACGACGAACAGGTCGATGGCGAGGACGGCGGCGAGCGTCGCGAGGACGTGGCGGGCGAGGGAGGGGTCGCGCTCGACCGGCGGGGCGGGGGGACTCATGGGGGACTCGTATCGGCAACTCGGTAATTCGGGCAGGAAAACAATAAGGTTACGCAGACGTATCGTTCACCGAACGTGTCCTACGACCCCCGTCGCGCAGCCCTCCTCTGCCTGTGCGTCCTGACGGTCCTCCTCGCAGCGTCGCTGTTCCCCGCCTCCGGGTTCGGGTCGTTCCCGACCGGGGATATCGGGAGCGACGGCGCCGGGTTCTCCTTCGGCCCTCCTCCCCTCGACGGGGTGTTCGACGGCGCCGCGCCGGCCCCGGCCCCGGACCCGACGCCCGAACCGACCCCGGAACCGGAGCCCGAACCCGCCCCCGACACGAGCGGGAACACCGGGAGCGCCGACGCGAACCTCGCGGCCCTCCTCGTGGCCTTCGTCTTCGCCGTCCCGGTCCTCGGGGTCCTCTCGCTCCCCGTGCTCTCGGCGCTCGGCTACCGGCGCGGGGAGGGGTTCACCCTCGCCCACGAGTCGCTGCCCGACCTCCCGCCCCCGCGTGTCAGGGCGGCCCTCCAGGCCGTCCCGCGGACCACGATGGCCGTCGTGATGGCCGTCTCCGCGGCGCTCCCGGGGCTGTTCGACGGCGTCGTCCGCGCCGCCGGCGGCACCGCGAGCGCCCTCGCGTCGGTCCTCGGGGGGAGCGCGCGGACCCTCGGCGGCGTCGCCGTCGGCGTCACGCGCGTCGCCGGCCGGGGGGTCGCGACGGTCGGCGCCGGACTCGCCGGGGCCGCCCTCGCGTTCCCGGCGGCCCTCGGCACCCTCGGGGGCGGTCTCACCGGGCGGTCGTGGCCGTTCGGGCGTGACCGCCCGACGGCGCGGCCCGACACCGATGTCGTCGCCTGTTCACCCCCCGAACCGGCCGAGACCGGCCCGCTCAGCGTCGAGGAGGCGTGGGCGGCGATGACCGGCCTCCTCGGGCGGGAGGACTCCGCCACGCCGGGCCAGTACGCCCGCGCCGCCATCGACCGTGGGCTCCCGGCCGACGCCGTGCGGCGCCTGACGCGCGCCTTCCAGGAGGTGCGCTACGGGGGGCGGGCCGACGAGGACCACACGGCCGCCGCCCGCGAGGCCATCGACCGCATCCGCGGCGCGCTCGACGGGGGTGAGGACGCGTGACCGGCCCGCTGTCACGGCTCGTCGTCCGGGCCGCGGACAACCGCCGGCCGCTCCTGCTTGCGACCGGCCTCTGCGGTCTCGCCGTCGCCGCCCTCGCCGTGGCGGCGCCGGGCGCGCTCGGACTCCCCCTCCCCGGGCGGGCGGGCGCGGCCGTCGTCGTGCTGGTCGGCCTGTTCGGCGGCGTCCTCGGCCTCGTCGTCCACCTCTGGTTTCCCGGCGGGGACGGCCCGGACCCGGACATCGTCGACCGCGCCCCCGAGTCGGCGTACATCGGGACTGGGACGCCCGTCGGCGGCGACGTCGACGACCTGCTGGACCGCTACGACGAACTGTCGCCGCCGAAGCGCGCGCGTGCCGACCGCGTCGTCCGCCGCCGACTCCGGGGGGCGACGGTGACCGCACTCACCGACCAGCGGGGGGTCACCTCCCGCGAGGCGAGGGCCCTCGTCGAGTCCGGCGGGTGGACCGACGACCCGCTCGCGGCGGCGTTCCTCGCACCCGGGGACGTCGACCTCCCGCTCGTGACCCGCGTCCGGGAGTGGGCCCGCGGCGACCGGTTCGTCCGCGGCGCCCGTGCCGCCGCCACCGAACTCGGGCGGGTGGCGGGGTCGTCCTCGTCGAACGCCGGCGGACGGCCCGACCGGGCGAGCGGGGAGTCGAGCGAGGACGGCGCCGAAGTATCCGAGGAAGCGGACGGCGCCCGCGACGACGCCTCGACCGCCCGCACCGTCACCGTCCGGGTGACGACGACCGAGGCGAGGGCGGCGACCGACGGGGGTGGGGCGCGGTGAGTTCGACCGTCGAGCGGGAGGTCCCGGAGGACGCACCGCCGGCCCCCGACGCCCCCGAGGAGGGACGGCCGGCCGACGTCGGGGTGGGTGACGAGGGCGTCGCCGCGGCGGACGACGAGGCACGGGCCGTCCCCCTCGACGTGACCACGTACGGCGACCCGCGGTGGTCGGTCGGCCTCCTCCTCGCGCTGGCGCTGGGGACGGTCGGCGTGCTCACCGGGACGCCGACGACGTTCCTCGCGGCCGCCGTCCCCCTCGCGTTCGCCGCCTACGGCCACCTCGTCCGGCCGCCGCCGGTCGACCTCGCCGTCTCGCGGACGGTCAGCGACGACACGCCGACGCCCGGCGACCGCGTGGCGGTGACGGTCAGCGTGACGAACGACGGCGACCGGCCGATACCCGACCTGCGGGTCGTCGACGGCGCGCCGGCCACGCTCCCGGTCGTCGAGGGGTCGCCGCGCCGCTGTGTCGGCCTCGGCCCGGGCGAGGAGACGCGCTTCTCGTACACCCTGCCGGCCCGCCGCGGCGACCACGAGTTCGGGGAGACCGTCCTCGTCGCCCGGAACGTCAACGGGTCGGTCGTCAGTCGCGCGGCGGTGGCGGTGCCGACGCCGCTGTCGGTCCGCTCGCCCGTCGAGCGCTTCGCCCTGCGCGGGCAGACGGTGCCCTACTCCGGTCGGGTCGAGACCCGCGAGGGCGGGGAGGGACTGGAGTTCCACTCGGCACGCCGGTACGCCCCCGGCGACCCCATGAACCGCATCGACTGGCGGCGCTTCGCCAGCACGAACGAACTCCGGAGCATCGACTTCCGGGAATCGCGGGCCGCGACGGCCGTCGTCCTCCTCGACGCTCGCGAGGCGTCGGCCGTCGCGAGCGGGCCCGAGGAACCCGACGGCGTCGCCCACGCCGAGCACGCCGCCGCACAGGTCGCCGCCGCCCTCCTCGCCGAACACAACGAGGTGGGGGCGGCGGCCCTCGGCCGCGGCGGGTACGTTCGGACCGGGACGGGCCGCGACCAGGCGCTCCGCGTCCGGCGATTCCTCGACGACCCCCACAGCCTCGACGGGAGTCCCCACCTCGTCCCGGGGGTCGGTCGGCGCGACCGCATCGGTCGGTTGCGGTCGCACTTCCCGGCGGACGCGCAGGTGGTGTTCTGCACGCCGTTGGTCGACGAGGCGGCGGTCGGCGTCGCCCGGCGGCTGGCGGCCCACGGTCACGCCGTGACCGTCGTCAGCCCCGACGTGACGAGCGACACCCCCGGCGGGCGCGTCGTCCGGGTCGAACGCGACGGCCACCTCGATACCCTTCGGGCGGACGGGATACGGGCCGTCGACTGGGCGCCCGACGAACCGCTCCGCGTCGCGACCGAACGCGCCGAACGGCGGTGGTCGGCGTGAGCGCCACCCGCGACGACGCCGCGGGGCGGTTCGGCCGCCGGTTCGCGCTCGCGACGATGGTCGCCGTCGGCGTCCTCCTCGGCGGGGCGTCCGGGACCGGCTTCGCGACCCTCCTCGGTGTCGCGGGCGCCCTCGCCCTCGCGTGGTCGGTTCGGGCGGTCACCGGTCCGGCGGCCCGCGCGGTCCGCAGCGTGGTCCTCACCGTCGGCCTCGTCGCCGTCGGCGGTGCCCTCTGGTTCACGACGCTCGCCGGCGCGAGCGGCGCGACGGTCTGTCTCGCCGTCACGGTCGCCGTCCTCGCACTCGGGCTGGACGGCCGCAGCGACCGGGCGGCCACACAGGCCGCTACCGTCGTCCGCGAGACGGGGGCCGTCGTCGTCGCGGTGGCCCTCCTCGCCACCGTCGCCCACCTCGACGGGGTCGCGGCCCTCGTCGGTACCGGCGGCTGGGTCGTCGAGAACGGGATGGCGACCGCCCTCGGCGGCCTCATCGCCGTCGAACTCGCCGTCGCCGTCCTGCTGGCGGTGCTCCCGCAGGCCGTCGCCGTCCTCGAGGGGTGGGGCGTCGGTGACGACCGCCTCCCGTCGAGGGACCTGCGGCCGGCCGCCCTCGCCGACGTCACGCTCCCGGCGTGGTACTGGGTGCTCGTCGGCATCGGCGCACAGGCGCTGGTCGCGCTGACGGCCCCCGGCCTCCTCGACGCGGTGCTCGCCCGGCTCTCGCTGCTCGGCGGGGCCGTCGGCTTCGCCCTCCGGTCGGGCCTCCTGCTCGCGCCGGTCGTGCTCGCCATCGGCCTCTGCCTGCTGGTGTTCCTCGCGAGGGGCCTCCAGCGGGCGGTCCTCGTGCTCACGGACACCCGCCCGGCGGACACCGTCGCGAACGTCTCCGGGGGGCTCCTCGTCGTGACCGTCGGCGGGGCGGTCCTCGCGGGCATCGACGGGGTTCCGACGTCGGGCATCGGCGCGTGGGTCACCGTCTCCGGGCCCGTGGGGGCCGTCGCCGTCACCCTCGCCTTCCTGGCCGGGATGGCCGCCGTCGGCCGCCGTCTCGCCGGCGTCATCGGGGAGTCCCGGGCGCTTCCCGAGGACGCGCCGGGGCTCGCGGTCGGCGTCGGCCTCCTGTTGCTGGCGACGGTCGTCGCCGCGGAGTCGGGCGCCTCCGCCCTGCTCGTGTTCGTCGGCGTCGCGGCCGCGTTGCTCGCGTGGGACGTCGGCGAGTACGGCACCACGTTGCGCCGCCAACTCCCCGGGACGACCACGCGCGAGGTGGAACTGGCCCACGCGACCGCCGGCGTCCTCGTCGCCGCGGTCGGTGTCGCGCTGGCGACGGTCGCCGCCTACGTGGTCGGGCCGCTCCGGGCGGCCGACGGGTCCGCGGCGCTCGCGCTGGTCGGTGCGCTGGTCGCGCTGGTGGCGTTCCTGCTGGTGGCCCGCGGGTCCGGGACCGCGGAGTGAGGCGTGAAACCACTCGACGTGGCGGGTCGCAAGCGTTATTCCGGTGGGTCGGGTTTCACGAACCGAGGGCTCGTGGTCTAGTTGGTTATGACGCGGCCTTTACAAGGCCGAAGTCGGTGGTTCGAATCCGCCCGGGCCCAT
>CAYYSW010000039.1:0-7061 GCA_964474395.1 uncultured Halobacteriales archaeon | reverse complement strand
CATGATTAGCGACAACACTACTCTGAGCGACAGCGTCGTCAGCACTGCCCGAACGGGGCTGGGCGACACGCTCCGGGCGGTCGTCGTCTTCACCCCGGAGGACTGCTCGCTGTGCTACCTCCGCTCGGACCTCCGGGACGAGGAACCGACGGTCCGGGCGACCGTCGAGCGGTTCGTCGCCATCGAGCGAGCGGCTTTCGAGGAGCAGTCGGGGTACGCCGACCTCTCGACGACGCCGGGCGCGGAGCCGGCCATCGGCAGGTACGAGGCGACGGTCCGCATCTTCTCCGATGGGTTCGTCGGGCGTGTCGTCGTCGGGGACCTGGGAGTACTCGTGACCACCGACGAGATGGACATCGACGCCTTCGAGGAGGTGTCGGTGGCCCTCAGGAAGATGCTCTCGGGGGCGGAGTAGGGTCTCGGCGGAACAGACAGGCACCAACGGTATTACCGTGTCTCCTGAACGACAGGCCATGGTAGACGTAGTAGGCCATCTCGGCATGGCCCTCCTCTGGTTCGTTCCGGCGTGGTTCATCATCGACGAGCGCAAGACAGCGGCGACGTTCGCCGCCGTCGGCGTCTGGTTCGGGATGTTGCCGGACGTCGACCTCGTGCTCAGCAGCCTCTTCCCGGGTATCGTCAAACACCACGGCGTGTTCCACACGGTCCTGATGGCCGCCATCCTCGCGGTCATCGTCGGCCCGCTGGTCGGCGGCCTCCTGAAACGGACCGTCGGGGGGTCGGCGTGGTTCACCGACCGGGCCGTGGACAACGCGACGAGCTTCGGCGTCGTGATGGTGTTCGTCGCGGGCGTCGCCCACGTCTTCGCGGACATGCTCTCGGCGCCGGACATCGCCGACTCGGTCGAACCGCTCTGGCCGCTCTACCAGCAGTCCTTCGGCATCGACATCGTCTGGTACAACAACCCGACGTTCAACTGGGGGCTGTTCGCCGCCGGTATCCTCGTCAACGTCGCCCTCTACTTCTGGGCACGGTAGAACAGAGCGGGTCTCGCGGGCGCGGCTCAGATACCGCCGACGCCCTCGCGGTACTGCCTGACGTACTCCAGCGCGCGGTCGACGTACTCCGTCGCGTCGTCTTCCTCCTCGCCGAGTTCCCGCAGGATGTTCATGTGGCGGTCCAGCCGTCCCTGGTCCGGCCCGCGGTCGCGGTCGGCGAGCGTCTCGAGGGAGTCGGCCTGGTTCTCGATGCGTCGGCGTCGCTCGCCGTCGGTGTGGGTCGCCCCCTCACGGAGCGTCGACGCGGCGTCGCGGAGTTCCTCGCGGCTCATGGGTGGCGATAGCGCCCAGATGGACAAAAGCGTTGACGGAAGCGGTCCCGCCTACCGGACCGTCTCGCGGAACGCGGTGACGTGGTCGAGCGCGCGCTCGACGTGTTCGGTCCCGTCGCCGGCCTCGACGGCGAGTTCCTCCAGCGTGGCGACGTGGCCATCGAGGCGCTCGGGCGTTGGCTCGCCGGTCAGATCGAGTTTCGTCAGCGCGATGGCCTCGCCGTGCAGTCGTCGTTCGGTCGTCCCCTCGGTCCATCTCGCTGCGGTGACGAGTTCGGTGCCCGCCGCTCGGAGCGGTGTCCGGTTCATGATTAATCGTGCGGTACACCGAGGGGTGGTAAAAGTATTCTGGTACGTGGTAACTCGGGACAATGCGTGCCGGTTCAGGCCGTCGGCCCGCGCATCCGGTAGCCGTCGAACTCCCCACGGTCTATCTCGGCGCGTATCTCCTGGTGGGTCGTCTCGTCGATACGCACGAGGTGACAGAGCGGGTGGCCCGGCGCGGCGACGGGGTTCTCGAGGACGCCGACGACGAGGCCGGTGAAGGGCGCGACGACGCGCTCCTCCTCGTCGCGGAAGTGGTCGGAGACGGTACAGATGGTGTCGCCCTCCTCGACCAGCGGGTAGGGTCCCCAGTTCATGTCCACGAGGCCACCCTTGTCCGCCCGGAGCCAGGCCTTCTCGCCGCCGCCCTCGACGACCTGCCACCACCCGGGCCACTGGACGGGCCATCCGGGGAGCATCCCGAGCTGTGCGAGGACGCTCTCGACTCCCGCCAGCGCCTTCCCGACGAGGACCGGCTGGAAGCGGTGGGCCTTGCCCATCTCGACGGTGAGCGTAGGGACGCCCGCCGTGGTGGCCGCCGCCCGCAGCGACCCCAGGTCGCCCGTCCCCGAGAGGATGACGTTCGCGCCGAACGCCCGCGCCAGTCGCTCCACCTCGGGGTCCGTGAGGTCCGCCCGCGAGTGGTACATCGTCGTCCGCCCGCGCGTCGAGGTGTGGAAGTCCAGCCCGTAGTCGCACTGCGTGATGAACGTCTCGTAGATGCTCGCGGCCATCCGTCCGGCGGTGGTCGAGGCCCGCCGGCCCGGGAACGCCCGGTTCAGGTCCTGGTCGTAGATGGGGAGGTACCGCTGCTGGGCGAGAAAGCCCGGCACGTTGAGGACGTGCAGGACGACGAGCGTCCCGTGGACGTCGGCGGGTGCGTACCCCGTCGCCACCTCCTGACACACCTTCACGCCGTTCAACTCGTCGCCGTGGATGGCCGCCGAGAGGAACAGCGTCGGCCCGTCCTCCTCGCCGTTGATGACCGTCACGGGAATCTCGATGGGGTCGCCGAGGTACGTCTCCCCCACCTCGTGGCGGTCGTGGTGGACCTCCCCGGGGGCGACGGACTCGGACCCGTACCGGAACGCCTCGCTCATGGGGGGTCGTGGGTGTCGTTCCATATTACCACGGGGGGTATACGCGTTGGCAGCCGGGCACGGTGTGTGACTTCCTGTCAACCCTACCCAAAGAATATTATGTTGCCGCCGAAAGCGAGGAGTACGACCGCCCGTACAGGGCGGCTGCAGACCGATGACCCCGATTCACGCACCCCGGATGTACGCTGGCGCCGGTTCCGCCAGCGGCAGCGCTGGGGCCGCCGTCTCGGGGACGGTCTACACCATCGCAGCTCGGTTCACCCCGCTCGCGTAATCCGGACGCGACACCTCGTCCGGCGGTACGTCGGGTGGGGGGACCGAGCAGGGTCTTTCTCCCGACGTTCCGCTGTAGCGGCGCCCCCGTGTCGCGTACCGTGAGCAGGGCAGCGTCCGCGTGGAGCGGCCACCGCGCGGGTTCGACCCCCGGCGGACGCGTCCATGTCAGTGGAACTCAGGGCCACGTCCGTGGCCATCAGAGTCTGGGTACCCCGCGGTGCGGCCGGCGACCTCGCCGGCGGCGCCCGGGACGTCCTCGAAGGCGTGCAGTGTGTCGTCGCCGTCGAATCGCTCGACGTGGTCGGCTTCCGACCCACGGCGACGGACATCCGCGTCGACCTCGACGCGGAGGTCGCACTCACCGCCGACGCGGACGAGGAGACGATAGCTGCCGGCTTCGGCGTCATCGAGGCGAGCATCGACGCGTGACGTGTCACCGACCGCGCCGTCCGGCCGACCGACCAGCGTCCCGGCCCCCGGTGGGGCAGCGCCTCCGGGTTCGACTCCCGACGGGACGCCTCGCGGGTACCGTCCCCCCGCGGTACCCGCATCCCCCCCGCTGACGCACCCCGCCTGTCCCCGTCTGTGTCCCCGCCGAAAACTCCACCTCCCCTCCCGCCTACCCACGGGTATGACCGACCCGTCCGACACGAACGAGACGAACTCGCCCGGTGGCGGCGTCCGCCCCGGAGACCGTCCCATCGAGGCGAGCGCACCCGAGGAGTTCGGCCGCACGCAGGTCTGGTGGGGCGACGGCAAGGGCAAGACCACCGCCGCCCTCGGGATGGCCTTCCGCGCGGCCGGCCACGGCTTCCGCGTCCACCTCCTCCAGTTGATGAAGGGAGGCGCCGACAGCGTCGAACCCGACCGCGGCGAGTACAACGCCATCGCCGCCGTCCCGGGCATCTCCTATGAGAACCTCGGCCACTACGGCTGGCACGCGATGAACGACGGCAGCGAGGACCGCGACCACGAGGACAAGGCCAGGGCGGGCTTCGAGCGCTGTACGGAACTCGTCGCCGCGGCGGGGGAGGCCGACCTCGCCGCTCCCCTCCCCCTCGACGGCCCGCCCGAGGACGGGATGCATCTGCTCGTCGTGGACGAACTGCTGTACGCCGCCGAGCGCGACCTCGTGAGCCCCGACGCGGTGCTCGACCTCGTCGAGTCGAAACCCGCGGACCTCGAACTCGTCCTGACGGGCGGCCACGAGTCCCCCGAGTACCTGCTGGACGCCGCGGACCTCGTCACGGAGGTCCGAAAGGTGAAACACCCGTTCGACGCCGGCCAGCGCGCCCGGAAGGGGACGGAGTTCTGACCGTGACTACCCGTCGAGGATGCGGTCGGCGAGGTCCCGGGCGGCCGCGACGTGGTCGTCCGCGGCGGGGTCGCCGGTCCCCTCGACGTGACCCAGGAGGTCCCGGACCTGCCCGACCCGCTTCGCGACGACGTCCGCGGAGGCGTCCCCGCGTGCGGCGTCGGCCGCGACGGCCTCCGCCTCGCCGAGCCACCGGCTCGCCTCGCGTTCGACCGGCCGTTCGGCCGTCGCCAGGAGGTGCTCGTGGAGCCGCGCGACGAGGTCCCCGGTCCCGGGGTCGTCGTCCGGGTTCTGGTCCATGTCCCCTCACGGTCGCCGGCCCACAAGAGACCGGCGGCACGGACGCGTCGGCGAGGGCGAGACCGGTGTCGAGGGTAGGGGTGGAGGGCGCCCCGCGATGACCCGGACGGTGCTCGTCGCGGGGACGGCGAGCCACGTCGGGAAATCGACCGTCGTCGCGGGCCTCTGCCGACTGCTCGCCGACCGCGGCGTGTCGGTCGCCCCCTACAAGGCCCAGAACATGAGCAACAACGCGCGGGCGGTGCCGACGGCGGGGGGGTCCGGAGACGCTCGTGCGAGGAGGCACGCTCGTGCCGGCAGGCACGCGTTCGGCGAAATCGGCGTCTCCCAGTACGCACAGGCCCGCGCCGCGCGGGTCCCCACCTCGACGGACCTGAACCCCGTCCTCCTGAAGCCGAGCGGCGACGGCCGCTCGCAGCTGGTCCTCGACGGCCGGGCGGTCGGCACGTTCCCCGCCGGCGAGTACTTCGAGCGCCACTGGGAGGCCGCACGCGAGACCGCCGAGCGGGCGTGGGCGCGCCTCGCCGACCGACACGAGGTGGTCGTCGCAGAGGGCGCGGGGTCCATCGCGGAGCCCAACCTCCGCCATCGCGACCTCGCCAACATCGAGACGGCCCGCTTCGCGGACGCCGAACTCCTCCTCGTGGGCGACATCGAACGCGGCGGCGTCTTCGCCAGCCTCCTCGGGACGCTCGAACTGATGCCCGGGGACCTCCGCGAGCGGGTGGTCGGCTGTCTCATCACGAAGTTCCGCGGGGACCGCACCATCCTCGACCCCGGCATCGAGGCGTTCGAGGACCGCACCGGCGTCCCCGTCGTCGGGGTCCTCCCCTACGACGACCCGGGCCTGCCCGAGGAGGACAGCGTCTCGCTGCCCGCCGACGAGGTGACCGTCCTCGGTGCCGACGGCGATCCGACGCCCGCCGACGGCTGTGTCACCGTCGCCGTCCCGCGCCTGCCGCGCGTCTCGCACGTCGCCGACCTCGACCCGCTCGCCGGCGAGCCGGGCGTCCGCGTCGAGGTCCTCCCGCCCGCAGCGCCCTTCGACCACGCCGACGCCGTCCTCCTCCCGGGGACGAAGAACACCGTCGACGACCTGCTCGCGCTCCGCGAGGCGGGCTTCGACGAGCGCCTGCGGGCGTTCGAGGGGCCAGTCGTCGGCATCTGCGGGGGCTACCAGCTGCTCGGCGAGCGCCTGACGAACGTCGGGGCCGAGGGCGTCCGCGCCGAGGTCGGGGACGCGCTGGCGGGCTTCGGCCTCCTGCCCGTCGAGACGCGGTTCACCGGCGAGAAGCGTGTCGAGCAGGTCGAACGCGAGGTCCGGAGCGTCGGCCCGCTGGCGGGCGCCTCGGGGACCGTCTCGGGCTACGAGATACACACCGGGCGGACGACCCGCACCGGTCCCGCCGACCGGCCCCTCGACGGGGAGGGGGCCGTCGTCGGCGACGTCCTCGGGACGTACCTCCACGGCCTCTTCGAGAACAGCGCCGCCCGCGACGCGTTCCTCGACGGCCTGTTCGCCCGGGCCGGCCGCGACCGCCCGACAAGGGTGGAGGCGGCCTCGCCGTACGACCGCGCGGCCGACCTGCTCCGCGAGCACGCCGACCTGTCGGCCCTCGCCCTCCCCCACCGCTGAGTTCAAGTGGGGTTGCGCTAATCACGAGTCAGTGGCAGTCTCGTTCGACCTCTTCGGCACGCTCGTCTCGGTCCGCTACCCAGGGGACCCGGCGGAGGCGGTCGCCCGCGAACTCGACGCGCGGGACGTCCCGGTGCCCGACGACTGGGCGGCCGCCTACCGGGAGCGACACGTCGACGCCCCCGAGGGCGCGGAGGTACCGCTCCCGGCGCACGTCGCCCGCGCGCTCGCCAGTCGGGGCGTGAGCGCGCCCGGAAACGCCGCCCGTCGCGCGGTCGTCGCGGCGTTCGACCCCGAGGTGGAGACGCGCCCCGGCGCGCCCGAGGCCGTCGCCGCGGCCGCGGCGGCGGGCCCGGTCGCGCTCTGCTCGAACTGCAGCGTCCCCGAACTCGCCGCCCGGACGCTCATCCGCTCGGAGGTCGACCGCTCGCATTTCGACGCCACCGTCACGAGCGTCGCCTGCGGGTGGCGCAAACCCGACGCCCGCATCTTCGAGCGGGTCGCCGACGCCCTCGGCGTCCCCCTCTCGGAACTCGTCCACGTCGGCGACGACCCGGCGGCCGACGGCGGCGTCGAGGACGCCGGCGGGACGTTCCTGGACGTGGCCGACGTACCGCTCACCGAGCTCCCCGACTGGCTCCGCTCGGGGACGGGGGCCTCCGGCTGACATGCTCGCGGCCGGGAGCGTGCTGCTGGCGCTGGCGCTCGACGCGCTCCTCGCGGAGCCGCCGACCCGCCTCCACCCGGTCGCGTGGTTCGGGCGACTCGTCGCACCCCTCGACCGGGAGTGGCGCTCCCCGCGGTCGGTCGGCGCGCTGG
>CAYYSW010000038.1:0-12908 GCA_964474395.1 uncultured Halobacteriales archaeon | reverse complement strand
AGGACTTCCACATCCACCTCTCGGGCTGTACGGCCTCCTGTGCCCAGCCCCAGATCGCGGACATCTCCCTGCGCGGCATGAAGGCCCGCAAGGACGGCACGCCGGTCGAGGCGTTCGACATCGGCCTCGGCGGCGGGCTCGGCGAGGACCCGCAGTTCGCGGAGTGGGCCGAGATGCGCGTCCCGGCCGACGAGGTGCCCGGCTACGTCGACAACCTCCTTCGCGTCTACGAGGCCGAACGCGAGGACGAGTCCGAGAGCTTCCGTGACTTCATCGCCGCGATGGACCCCGACGACCTCGAAGGGCTCGCGGAACCGGAGGAGACGTCCTACGAGGACCCGATGATGCACAACACGAAGCGCACGTGGTACCCCTACGCCGAGGACGACTCGATGGACGCCGCCCCCACCCGGGCGGACTGACCGGCGCGCTGCTTCGACTTCGCTCCGTTCTCCCTACTCTTCTTGCGCTTCCTCGACGCGAGCGGCGTGTTTCTCCAGATCGGCCGCGATGGTCCGGGCCTGGTCGGGCGTCAGCGTCACGCTGTCGGCGTGGGCCGGCAAGTGGTCGAGGTCCGAGGGGTCGAGTTCGAGCTGGAGCGTGACCTCGTCGGGGCGTTTCCGCGGCGAGGTCACGTTGAGGACGGCGAGGCCCTCGTCGGTGAAGTCGGCGCCCTCCGCCCGACCGTCGAGCAGGTCGAGGGTCGTGTAGGCGTTGACCTTCATCATGCGGTCTGCCATGGCGGAGGGAGGGGCGACCCGGAGGTAAGGGTGGCGGGTTGACGGCCCCCGGCTCGGTAACGGTTTCCGGTTTCGCCGGGGTTTATCAGTGGAGCGTCTGTGTGGGATTCCGTGTCACGAAATAGGATTCAGTCGTTCGGCCACCGGATGGCCGACTGGTCGGAGAAGTGGGTACCGAGTCCGTTCCTCTTCGCCATCGTCCTGACGGTCGTCGCCTACGTCGCGGCCATCGCACTGACGAACGACGGGCCGTACCAGAACATCCTCAACTGGTACGACGGGTTCTGGTCGCTGTTGACCTTCGCCATGCAGATGGTGCTGATCCTGGTGACGGGGTACGCCGTCGCGGACTCCGACCTCGTCAGCGGCTACCTCGACCGCCTCGCGTCCGTGCCAGACTCGAACGCGGGCGCGGCGGCCCTCGTCGCCGCCGTCGCGATGGCCTTCGGCTACCTCCACTGGGGTATCGGCCTCATCGTCGGCGCCATCTTTTCCATCTTCGTCGCCCGCGCGGGCCACCGGAAGGGCAAGACGTTCCACTACCCCATCCTCTGTGCGGCGGGCTACACGAGCCAAGTCATCTGGCACGCCGGCCCCTCCTCCAGCGCCGGCCTGCTCTCGGCGACCGAGGACCACGTCTTCGTCGACGTCTTCGGCGTCGTCCCGCTCTCCGAGAGCGTCTTCACCGTCTACGCCGTGGGGCTGGCCATCGCGGTGTTCGTCACCGTCGTCCCGACGATGTACTTCCTCGCGCCCGACGAGGAGGACGCCGTCGGCATCGAGGACTACGCCCCGTCCCTGCTCGGGGACCGCGACGACGCCGGGGAGCCGATGCACGACGGCGGCGACCCGGAACCGCAGGCCGCCGTCACGGACCGCGGGCCGGATGAACTGCTCCCGGCCGACCGCATCAACGAGAGTTCGACCGTCGCCTACCTCATCGCCTTCGCCATGGGCGTCTACGTCGTCACCTACTTCGCCGGGGCGGAGAGCGTCGGCGAAGCCCTCGATTTCAACGTGTTCAACTTCACGTTCATCGCACTCGGGCTGGCTCTCCACGGGACGCCACAGGCGTACATGGAGACCATCCGTGACGCCATCGAGGGCGCTGCTGGCATCGTCCTGCAGTTCCCCTTCTACGCGGGCATCCTCGGCATCATCAGCACCTCCGGGCTCTCGGACCTCATGTCGGAGGCCGTCCTCGGCGTCGCGACGGCCGAGACGTTCCCCGTCGTCGCGTGGCTCCTCGGGGGCGTGATGAACCTCTTCGTCCCCAGCGGGGGCGGCGAGTGGGCCATCATCGGCGGCATCGTCGGCGGCACCGCCGTCGAACTCGGCGTCCCGCCCGGGAAGGCCATCGTCGCCTACGGCGCCGGCGACATGTGGACCAACATGTTCCAGCCGTTCTGGGCGATTCCCCTCCTCGGCCTCACGAAGATACGCGCCCGCGACATCCTCGGGTACACCGTCATCGTCCTCATCGTCCTGACGCCCGTCTTCGCCCTCACGCTCTACTTCCTCCCCTACGGGGGCTGAGGGCCCCCCGACCCCGACCCTGACACTCAAGCCCGCACCCCGTGAGTGACCACCATGCAGACGTACGACGCCCCGCTCGAACCGCTCGCCGCCGCGCTGGTCGCCGGGGACCGGGAGCCGACCGACGCCGCCGAGGACGGCCTCGACCGCCTCGACGCCGTCGACGACGACCTGCGCGCGTTCCTCCCGGAGGAGGGACGCCGCGAGCGCGTCCGCGCGGCCGTCAGCGACCGCATCGAGCGGTTCCCCGACGACGATCGCCCCCCGCTGTTCGGCGTCCCCGTCGGCGTCAAAGATATCTTCCACGCCGACGGCCTCGACACCCGCGCCGGGAGCGACGTCCCGGCGGAGGCCCTCGCGGGCCCGCAGGCCGACGCCGTCACCGCCCTCGAACGCGCGGGGGCGGTCGTCCTCGGCAAGACCGTCACCACGGAGTTCGCGTACTTCGACCCCGGCCCGACCGGCAACCCCCACGACCTCGAGCACACGCCCGGCGGGTCCTCCAGCGGTTCCGCCGCGGCCGTCGCCGCCGGCCTCTGTCCCCTCGCGCTCGGGAGTCAGACCATCGGGTCGGTCATCCGCCCGGCGTCGTTCTGCGGCGTCGTCGGGGTCAAGCCCACCTACGGGCGGGTCCCCATCGGCGGCGTCCTCCCCGTGGCCCCCTCGGTGGACCACGTCGGCTACTTCACCCAGGACGTCGCGGGCGCGCGCCGCGCCGCCCCCGTCCTCTACGACGAGTGGGACGACACGCGAGGCGGGGCGGCCGACACCGACCGCCCCGTCCTCGGCGTTCCGGCCGACGCCTACCTCGACCAGGCCGACCCGACCGCCCGCGACCTGTTCCGCGACCGCCTCGACGGCCTCCGCAGGGCGGGCTACGAGGTCCGCGAGACGGACGCGCTGGCAGCCATCGACGACGTGAACGACCGTCACCAGGACCTCGTCGCCGCCGAGACGGCGCTCTCGCACACGGAGTGGTACGCGGACCACGGCGACCGCTACGCCGTGGCCACCGCGGACCTCATCGAGGAGGGCCACGCGGTGAGCGTCGGCCGCCTCGTCGAGGCGCGCAACGGCCGCCGGCAGCTCCGGGCGGCCCTGACCGACCGGATGGACGCGGGGGGCGTCGACCTCTGGGTCGCGCCCGCGGCCCCCGGCCCCGCACCCGAGGGACTCGGCAACACCGGCGATCCGGTGATGAACCTGCCGTGGACGCACGCGGGCGTCCCCACCGTCGGCCTCCCCGCGGGGCGTATCGACGGCCTCCCGGTGGGTCTCCAGTTCGCGGGCCGCCCCGACGCCGACGAACGGGTGCTGGCGTGGTCGGCGGACCTCGCGGCGGTCGTCGCGGGCGACTGAACCGTCGGCTTACTCCTCGTGGACCGTCAGGACGGGGACGGTCGACCGGCGGACCACGCGCTCGGCGGTGCTCCCGATGACGACCCGTTCGATACCCGTCCGTCCGTGGGTCCCCATCACGACGAGGTCCATGCCCTCGCGTTCGGCGTAGTCGCATATCTCCTCGTGTGGGAGGCCCTCGCGCGTCGCGGTGACCACCTCGACGCCGGCGGCCTCCCCCTGGGCGGCGATGTCGGCGAGCGCCTCCTCGCCGACCGCCTCCAGCGTGTCGAGGACGACCTCGAGGTTCGGTTCCAGGGAGGGTCGGAGGTGGACGACGTAGAGGGCGTGGACCGTCGCGCCGTGGTCGCCCGCGAGGGTGATGGCGTGGTCGGCGGCGGCCCTCGCACAGTCACTGCCGTCGGTGGGGACGAGGATTCGGTCGTACATGACGTGTCCTCTTCGCGCCCCAACGACAGGACGGTTTCGGGAGCCTCAGTCACGCCCGGGCCGGACGACGCGCTTGCACTCCGAACAGCGGTAGGCGTGGACGCGCCAGCCGCCGCCGGTCGTGTAGCGCCGCACGTAGCTGTCGACCGCGCTACACCGCGGGCAGACCCGCGGCGGCCCCCCGTCGGCACCGTCCTTGCTCATCGCTCCCACAGAAGGCGGCCGGACGGGAAAAGCCTACACCGTCACCGTCTCGCCCAGCGTCGGCGCCTCGGCGTCGTAGCCCTCCTCTCGCAACTCCCCGGCGAACCACGCACAGCGGTCGCCGTGGTTGCAGAGCACGCGGGCGTCCCCGTAGTGGGCGAGGAACGACTCCAGGCCCGGGCGGTCGGCGTGCGCGGAGAACTCGTAGAGTTCGCTCCGGGCGGCGACGGGCATCACCCGCCCGTCGAGTTCGGCGCTGCCCGTCTCGAGGAGTTCGCGCCCGGGGGTCCCTTCGACCTGGTAGCCGACGAACGCGACGAGGTTCGACGGTAGTCCCCGTATCTCGGGGACGTACGTCATCGCCGGGCCGCCCGAGAGCATCCCGCTGGTCGTCACGACGACGGTGTTGTCCGCGGCGATGCGCCTCCGCTGGCCGTCGCGGCCGCTCACGAACCGGGCGTGGGAGGTGGCCCGCCGCAGGGCCTCGGGGTCCCGGACGAACTCGGGGTGGGACCCGAGCATCCGGGTGATGTCCTTGCCCATCCCGTCGACGTAACAGTCGACGCCGTTGGCCGCACACGCGAGCAGCACCTCCTGTGTCCGCCCGATGGCGAAGGCGGGGACGACGACGGTGCCGCCCCCGACGACGGTCTCGCGGAGGTCACGGACGAACCGTTCTTCCGTCCGGGCCCGGTCGTCGTGGCTCACGTCGGCGTACGTCGACTCGCAGACGACGACGTCGGCCTCGGGACGTGCCGTACTGGGCGCGACGAGGCGCTGGCCGTTCTCGGGGGCCGGCGCGCCGGGCGCGTCGGGGTTCCCGACGTGGAAGTCGCCCGTGTAGAGCAGGCGGGTCTCCCCGTCGTCCACGAGGACGTGGGCGCTGCCGGGGATGTGACCCGCGTTGTAGAGCGTCACCTCGTAGCCCCCGTCTCGCGGCCCGCGACCGCTCGACCCGCTCGCGTCGGTCCCCGACGCGCACACCTCGAAGGGCTCGCCGTACGGGTGGGTCTCGGAGACCTGCGTGAGGCGGGCGACGTCGGTCTCGGTGAACGGACAGCGCGGCGTGTTGCCGTGGAGCTTGAGCGTGTCGCGGGCGAGCGTCAGCGCGAACTCGCGGGTCGGCGGCGTCCAGTGGACCGGGGGGCGGTCGCGACCGGAGAGGAGGGCGGGGAGCGCCCCGACGTGGTCGAGGTGGCCGTGCGAGACGACGACGGCCTCGGGGTCCGGCGACCCGACGGGGTAGCTCGGGGGGTGGGTGCTCATCATCCCGTAGTCGAGCAGGAGGGTGTCGTCGACGAGCACCGCGCTCCGGCCCACCTCGCCGGCGCCGCCGAGAAAGCGCAGTTCCATTGCTCCTGGTAGCCGGCGGAGGCGTTTGTGTCCGTCGGACCCGCCCGCCCGCAGTCGTCGTCCGCCGTCGCGACGGCCCGTCTCCCGGTCAGCGCTCGACCCGGCGCACCTGGAACTCGGCGTAGCCGACGTCCCCGTCCTCGCCGTAGGCGAACGCGAGCGCCCCGAGCCACCAGTTCCACCGCTCGGGCAGTCGCTCGTCCGGGGCGTCCCGCAGGTTCGAGACGACGACGTCGGGGGTGAGGTCGTGGCCCGCGTCGGCGGCGTAGCGTCCCGCGTCGGCGAGGTCACTGGCCTGTCGGCTGACCGCCCGGAACTCCCCGTCGGTCCCGTCGAACGCCGCCCGGAGCGCCCGCTCGAACCCCTCGCGGTCCATACGGCCCCTTGCGTGTCCGACCGGCTTAGTCGCGGCGACGCCCGGGACCGTTCCCGTTCAGCGCATCCCGTGGAACTCGTCGTGGGGGACCGTCTCGCCGCGGACGGCGAGGACGTGCATTTCGCCGACGGTGGACGCCATCTCCCGGAGGGCCGCCCCGACGCGGTCGGCGTCCGGACTTTCGCTCTTCGTGGCCGTCACGACGTCGGTCGACTGCCGGTGGAGCCGGTCGGTGAGAAGCGGGTACGGTGCGGTCTGGACGGCGTCGAGCGCCTCGTTCACGGTGTGGACGACGGCCTCCCACTCGCCGCGGGTCGCGTGGCGGCGCGCACAGTCGATGGCGTAGGCGGCTTCGTCGTACTCGGGTCGGTCGGTCGGCATGGCACGTGCTCACGCGTCCAGCGGCAGGACCCTTCCAGCTATGCCTGTAGTCTCGGGTCCACGGGAAGGGTACACAGCGAGCGTTGCGCTAACACAGCGAACGTGGCACTACGGCGACCCGCGAAGCTCGTCGGCCAGCGCGCGGCGCTGGAGGTCTTCGACGGCGCCGCGGAGCTCCCGGAGCCGGCGACCGACCGCCGGTAGTCGGAGCGGGTGGCGTCGAGGGAAGCGAGGACGTCGCCGCCGAGCGCGTGGACCCGCTCGCCGAGCGTGTAGGGCGCCGTCCGAACCGCGTCGAGGACGCCGTGGACCAGCACGGTGACCCGCCACCACTCGTCCCGGCCGCTCGCGGTCACGGCCGCGTCAGCCGCGTACGAGGCTTCGTCGTACGCCGGCGACCGGCCGGTGTCCGTCGGTTGTACGGCAGTATATGGGCTAACAGTGGTCGTATCCCCTCCGCAACGCCCACGTAACGACGGTCGAGGGGGTGAGCAGGTCTCTCGACCCCCAATCACCGGCAGGTGCCGGGACGCCGCTCCGAAGCGGACCCGGAGGGGTGGCGGTCGCCCGGGAACGAGCGTTTCAGTACCCTTTTTGCTACTGGTCGATTCACACCCGGTATGGCCGAGTTTCAGGTTGTCGTCGCCGACCCCGAGGACGGCACGACCCATCAGTTCGAGGTGGAGGGACAGGACGCGAACCGATTTTTGGGCCGCAGCATCGGTGAGGAGGTCGACGGCGGTAGTGTCGGCCTCGACGGCTACACGCTGGAGATCACCGGCGGCTCCGACAACGCCGGGCGCCCGATGCGCGGCGACGTCGCGGGCCCGAACCTCAAGGCGGTCCTCCTGACCGGCGGCGTCGGCTTCGACCCCGAGGTGGACGGCGAGCGAAAGCGCGTCACCGTCCGTGGCAGCGAGGTCAGCGAGGAGACGCGACAGATCAACGCCAAGATCAGCGAACGCGGTAGCCAGTCCGTCGCCGAACTCCTCGGCCTCGAAGACGAGGCCGAGGGCGAGGAGGCCGACGACGACGAGTAAGCAGTGTCCGACCGCATCCCGCACGACCACTCCTCCGTGTCGACCTACCGCGCGAAGCTCGCACGGGCGGGTCGCACCGATCGACCGAAGATCGTCCTCCCCGACGACCTCACGGTCCCGAAGGGGCCGGTCCGCATCGTACTCGGCGGGCGCACCTACCACACCGTCGTCGACATCGACTTCGACGACGTCCCCGAGATTCGGGGCGTCTACGACAACGCCCGGATGGCACGCGAACGCGACGGCGAGAGCCGCCTCGCGGCGTGGGTCGAGAAACAGGGCCTCGAGTTCGGTCGCTCGGTCCACCTCGACGTGGTCGAACCCGACCTCCTCGGCGTCCGCGCGCCGGGCGAGACGGCGGTGTACACCGCTTCCCCCGCCCCCGATGACTCGCTCGCGGACATCGCCCGCGACCTCGACGGCTGAGCCGGCGCGAGCCGACCGCCCGGCAGGACGCCCGTCTTCCCGTCCGCACCGAACAGCGGCGCTTTTCCGTCTCCTGCCAGTAGCGGACGTATGGATACGCCACGACGCGAGTTCCTCGACGGCGACCGCCCGGACGACGTCCTCATCTACGTCGCCGGCGAGGACGCGGACGACGTCGACGCCCTCGCCGACCACGGCGAACGCGTCGAGGACGGTGTCGTCCTCGTGCTCCCCGGCGACCAGGGGCGAACGGTCTTCCAGCGCGCCACCGGCATGGGCGCGATGGACTTCGCGGGCGCCGCGATGAAGACCGACGGCGAGGTGGACGACGGGCTCACCGGCGGCTCCTGCCCGAGCGCACACGCCGACGAACCCGCCGCCGACCACCGCGGGCAGTTCGTCCTCGGGTTCGCCGAGGCACAGAACGAGGACGTCGGCGACATCTACGACGAGGGGACCGTCGTCCACGCCTACGTCTCCTGTTCCTGCGGGACCGCCTACTCCGACCGGTGGGTCGTCGGCGAGGAAGCGGAGTAGTCCGCGCTCCACCTCCTCCGCTGGATGGTCGTCGTCCGAGTAGTAAACAAATCTACAAAGTCACTTGATTGAATAGACACTCTCGAAAATGGTCGAAATATTCATTACAAAAACAAATTCTACGTCGTGACCCTCTTCGGATCCCGATGGGGGTCAATGAGACAATGGACGAAAACCTGCGTTCAATCCTGACTGCGGTCGGAACGACGCACGGGAAGGGTTCGGGATGGTGGCCGAAAGCGATGTCTGGGCGCGACGCGCCAGTTTGGAACGAACACTTGAGTACGGGCTCGATTGGTTCATCGACCGTTTCGATCTCACGGACCAGCCCGGTCGTTCGATCGCCGCGGTCGAGAGTTAGCGGTCGCTCTCGATGCCCTCGTCCTCGTCCTCGCTCGCGTCGACGACCGCCTCGAAGGCGTCGAGGATGACGCGCTTGGTCACCGCGCCGCGGGTCGTCCAGTGGTGGGCGTAGTCGAGCATGTCGTCGTAGACGTCGGGCTTGCACCCGGCCGCCTTGGGGTGGCCGCCGCCGCCGACCCGCCCGGCGACCTCGTGGCACCGCTCGAAGCCCTCGGTGCCCCGGATGGAGGCGCTCCCGGAGGGTTTGACGATGACCGCGGCGTCGGACCCCTGTTCGCGCAGCGCCTCGGCCACCTCGTTCTGCGAGCATCGGCCGTAGGTGACGGCGACACTGACGCCGCCGACCTCGTGGAACTCGGCGCGGCCGACCGCGAGGTCGATGAGCGCGCGCTTCTCGACGCGGCGCGCCTCGAGGTGGTTCTCGGCCAGTTCGGGGAGGTCCGCGCCGTGGGCGCGCACCGTCGCGACGTACGTCTCGCTTCCCACCCAGTAGGCGAAGTCCGCGAGGTCGTCGCTGCGGGGGTCCTCGCGGAGCCACAGGTCGTGGTCGCGCGTGACCGCCGCTAGCGTCTCGTATTTCTCCTCGAAGTCGTAGTCGAGGCTCCGGAGGGTGACGTCCGTCGAGCACTCCTCGTCGGACTCGCCGACGACGAGTTCGACGCCCGCATCCCGCACCGCGCCGGCCAGTCCGTCGTCCCACTGGTGGTGGTCGAACCAGTGGACGTCCGCGGCGTGGGCGGTGAGGGCCGCGAGCGGTTCGAGGTCCTCCTCGCCGTCGGGACAGAGGTCACAGACGTACACCGAGACGTCCATCGGGGCGTACTCGACTATCTGTTCGAGCGCCTCCGGGAACCAGTGGGGGGAGGCGGGGATGACCACGACGTGGCCCTCGTAGCGCGAGTCGGCCTCGGGGTCGAGCAGTTCCGGTGCGGGTTCGGGGTCGGCTTTCAGCTCCCGAATGAGAGCCGCACAGCCCAGTCCGTCCGCGTCGCCGTCGGCGACGACGACGGTCTCCGCGTGTTCGAGGGCCTCGATGCGTTCCTCGGGCGGGCCCTCCCGGTCGGGCGTGAAGAACCCCTCGCCGGGGATGACGGATTTCCGCGAGAGCGGCAGGTCGTCGTAGAGCGTCTCGTCCATGACCCGTCGAGAGGCCGAGGCCCAATCAACTCGGTGGTTCGCGGGCGCCTCGCGTGCTCCCACTCCCGCTGCTCACGGCTCCCGTCGGTCGCCGTTCGCTTCTTCGAGGTTCTCGGACGCTACGTGTCCTCCGGACCTCGCTCCCGCTGGCTCGCGGGTCACGTGGCTCCCCGCTCGCCTTTCCGGGGTTCTCGCTCGCTCAGGCTCGCTCCGAATCCCGCTTGTTCCGCACGGTCAACACCGGAATCGGACACTCCCGGACGACGGCCTCGGCGACGCTCCCGAGGTGGTACGAGAAGGGGCTGTCGCGCCCGCGGGTCCCCGTCGCGACGACGTCGGCATCGACGCGTTCGGCGTACCCGATGATGGTCTCGACGGGGTCGCCGCGGCGCACGGCGGTCGTCACCGTCCGGTCGGTCCGCTCGCCGAAGCGAGCCAGCGTGGTTCGGACGGTCTGTTCGTGGTCCGGGTCGTCGTCGTCGAGCACCGAGAGGACGTGGACCGCCGCGTCGAACCGCTCTGCGAGGTCGAGTGCGGTCGCGACCGCCCGCTCGGCGCTCTCGCTGGCGTCGGTCGCGATGACCACCGTCTCGAACATACCTCCCTCTGTGCGGGCGGCCCTCTAATAGCCGGTGGTCGCCCTACCGCCCCTCGGCGTACTCGACGAGGGGTTCGACGGCGTCGCTCGCCGCGCCCAGTTCGACCCGACCGGACGCGTCGTCGTAGGTGACGACGCCCGCCTCGTCGAGTTTCGGCAGGTGGGCGTGACACAGCGAGAGCACCGTCCGGTCGACGCGCTCGTCGGCGACCGCCTCCGGTCGGACGTCCTCGCGCCGGGCGGCGACCCGCCGGGCGACCGTCCGGGCGTCGAGCGGCCCGTCGGCGTCGACGAGGACGGCCACCGCGTGCCGCCGACGGGGGCTCGCCATGAGTTCGAACGCCGTCTCGGGGGAGAGCTTCCGTGTCGTGGGGGGGACCGTCATGGGGACGGGCGTTCGTTTGCGCACGCTGACAAAAGCCCTCCGGTCACGGACCGTTCCGGCGGGACGACCCGGGGGTTTTTGCTCTCGCTCGCGGAGACCCCACCTATGGACATCGAGACGGTGCTGGTGCCCGTCGACGGCGGTTCGCAGGCCGCCCGGGCCGTCGAGGTGGCCGCCACGATCGCCGAACGCTACGACGCGGGCGTCCACGCGCTGTACGTCATCGACGAACTCGAGGAGGCCCGGACCGAACAGCTGATGGTCGCCGTCCGGGCCGCCGCTTCGGGCGTCCCGCTCACCCACTCCTCGGCGTACGGCTTCTCGACCTCGCACCTCTCGCATCACCCGGGGAGCGTCGTCCTCGACGCGAGCGAGGACGCCGGCGCGGACTTCATCGTCGTCCCCCGCGAGGACCCCTCCGACCTGCTGGGGAAGGCGGCGGGCTACGTCCTCCAGTACGCCGAACAGCCCGTCCTCTCCGTTTAGAGGCGCAGCGACATCTCCAGCTCGAAGCTCTCCGTACCGCTGGTCTCGAAGCCGACCTTCCGGTAGAGCGCGACGGCGGCGTTGTTCCAGCGCTCGACGGTGAGCCACACCCGGTCGGCTCCCTGTCGCTGGCCCGCACCGAGCAGTCCCGTGATGAGGGTGGTCCCGATGCCCGCGTTCTGGAACTCGCTGAGGACGAAGATGGCGAGTTCGTAGGCGCCCTGGCCGTCCGGGACGAGCGTCGCGTGGCCCACGAGGTCCGTCCCCGGCGTGTCCTCGTGTTCGGCGACGACGTTCACGCAGTCCTCGGTGATGATGTGTTCGAGCCAGTCGCGCACGCGGTCCTCGCCGGTCGGCGGGATGCCCTGTGCGCGGTCCTCGGGGTCGAAGGCGACGTACATCTCGACGAGCGGTTCGTAGTCGGCCTCGTCGTCCATCGCCCGGACGACGACGGGGCGACCCGCACGGTCGTCGAAGCGCAGCGGCGGCCGGTCGAACTCCTCGACGGGTTCGTCGGGGTAGACTCGGTCCCCGGTCATCGTATCAGGGTCACCGAGGTCTTGGCGTTCAACAGGACGAACTCGCCGATGCTCCCGATATTGATCTTCCCGAGGGGGCTCGTCTCGCCGCCGCCGAGGACGATACGGTCGTAGTCCTCGCGGTCGGCCTTGTCGACGAGCTGGCTCCCGGCGTGTCCTTCGAGGACGCACACCTCCGCGTCGAGATCGACCTCTCGGAGATGGTCGTGGACCCGGGATTCGAGCTCCTCGATCGACAGCGGGGAGTCGGGGTTCTCGACGACGGCGACGGTCACGTCGTCGCCGGCCTCCGCGGCGCGGGACAGCGCCACCTCCAGTGCCCGCAGGGAGTCCTCGCTTCCGCCGATGCCGATCAGCGTTCGCATGGGGGAGTCTCGACCCGCGGGGAGCAAAAGCGTCCCGGACGACACGCTTTTTCACGACCCGAGTGGAGTGGAGGTATGACCGACGACCCCTCGCTCGACGACGGCGACCCGTCTCCCGACCCCGATTCCGCGTCCGAACCGGACGCCGACGCCGGGGACGCACCGCCCGAGGCGACCCCGCGGCACGCCCCCGAACCCCCCGAGGGCGAACGCCGGGAGGCCCGCGACGAGGAGGGGGACGCCTCGACGGACGCCCGTTCGGAGGGAGACCGGGACGCCGCCGACGGTTCCGACCCCTCGGAGTCGGACGCCAGTCGGGACGTCCCCGACGACGTCCGCAAGTACGAGCGCTTCAAGAAGATCGACGGCGCGCGCTACGAGCGGGCCAACACCTTCCTCCGGGACCGGACGTACATCACCGCCCGCGAGTGGGCTATCGCCCGCCTCTGTTCGGACTTCAGGACGGAGACGGGCGTCGAGATGACGAAGATCGGCCGTAACCTCCCCGAACTCGTCCCGTTCATGGAGGACACCTACACGCCGCAGGCGGTCAACCAGGCGCGCTCGGCCTTCGAGGACAAGATACGGAAGGCGGGCGCCACGTTCCTCTACGGCGCGATGTGTGATTTCTTCACCGCCGAGGAACTCGACGAC
>CAYYSW010000037.1:472-13464 GCA_964474395.1 uncultured Halobacteriales archaeon | reverse complement strand
GCGAGGTCTACACAGGCACGCTGGAGTCGTGGGACGGCGACAAGTGGGTGCTCGACGCCGGCGAACGCGTCGAGGTCCCGAGCGACGAACTCGGCCTCGGCCCCGGCGACCCGCGGCAAGTGCGAGACCGGTTCGGCGTCGTGCAGCACGTGCCCCTCGAGTTCGTGTACGGCGGCGACGGCACCCACCGACTCTCCGACGCGACCCGCGACGAGTTCTACGACTGGACGCGGGCGGAGGGCAACGGCGGGCGACTCAACGTCAACTCCGCGACGCGGGGCGAGGTGCGGGCGACCGTCAACCGGGCGGGCCACGCCCAGGACATCGTCACCGTTGAGCGCCTCGGGCTCCTCGAACAGAGCATCGTCTGTCGCGAGGGGACCGACCCGCCGGGGCTGCTCTCGAGCATCGGGCAGTACGTCCCCGCCGAACTGCTCTGCGTCGTCCCATGAGCGGCCGCCGGAGACGGGTCGCCGCGCTCGCGCTGCTCGCCTTCCTGACGGTGAGCGCCGGGTGTACGAGCCTCTTCGGCCCCGGCGAACTCAGCGACGACCAGTTGAACGAGGAGGCGAACTACGACTGGGACCGCCGGGCGACGGTCACCATCGACATCCACACGGACAACTACACGGCGGTCTACAAGGTCGAGAACCGCACGCTCGAGGTGTACGGGAACGACGCCCTCGGCCTCGAACGCCCGCTGAACGTCCAGGGCGTCCGGTTCCAGTACCCCAACGGGACCGTCGTCGCCCCCGCCGACGCCGACGGGTTCAACATCTCGCAGGGCCGCGAACGCCTGACCATCACGACCCCCGTCGACAACGGGTCGGTGGCGTTCACCGTCCCCAAGACCGGCAAGACGGTGACGGTCCCGGTGTTCATCGAGGGGGCCTCCCATGAGGTCATCGTCCCGCCGGAGACCGACGTCTCGGTGCCGTTACTGGGGAAGATCCGCCCCACACCCACCTCGACCGAGGACATCGACGGTCGCATCCACATCTACTGGGAGTCGGTGAGCGCCGGCGCCATCTCGGTCCGGTACTACCTCGACCGCGACCTGCTCATCTTCGGGTCGCTCGTCGGGGTCATGACTATCGCGGGCATCGCCGGGGCCGCCTACTACCTCCGGCAGATACGCGAACTCGAACGCCGCCGCGAGGAGGTCGGCCTCGACGTGGACACGGGCGACGACGGACCCTGACCTGGATTCCGACCGCGGACCCTTTTGTGTGCCCGCCCGTAGCGGGCGACATGCGCGTCGCGCTGGTGACCGTCGGTGACGAACTCCTCGCGGGCGAGACCGTGAACACGAACGCCGCGTGGCTGGGCGAACAGCTGACGGAGCGCGGCGCGAGCGTCGAACGGGTCGTCACGGTGCCCGACCGCGAGGCTGACATCGCCCGCATCGTCAACGAGTACCACGCCGAGTACGACGCTGTCGTCGTCACGGGCGGCCTCGGCCCGACCCACGACGACCTGACGATGGCCGCCGTCGCGGCGGCGTTCGGCCTCCCCCTCGAACGCAGCGAGGAGGCGCTCGACTGGCTGGCGGCCAACGGCGGCTACGAGCGCGAGGACCTCGCGTCGGGGACCGCCGACCTCCCCGCCGGGGCGCGCGTCCTCCACAACGAGGCGGGGGTCGCCCCCGGCTGCGTCGTCGAGTCGGTGTACGTCCTCCCGGGCGTCCCGAGCGAGATGAAGGCGATGTTCGAGTCGATACGCGAGGAGTTCACGGGCGTCCGGAAGCACGTCGTCACCATCGAGGTGGACGAGCCCGAGAGCGCGCTTCTCGACCGCTTCGAGGCGGTACAGGAACAGTTCGACGTGACCCTCGGGAGCTACCCCGGCGAGCACGTGACGGTTCGGGTTCGCGGCGAGAGCGAGGCGGAGACCGAGCGGGCGGCGGCGTGGCTCGGGGAGCGGGTGACCCTCCTGGAGGAGTGAGCCGCCTCAGCGCGTGAGGTAGAACAGCCAGGCGACCGTCAGCAACAGGCCGCCGACGCCGATAATCCAGCCCGCGATGTCGATGACGCCCGTCTGGACCCCCTCCTGCAGCAGCACGTACATGGTTCCGGGTTCCCAGCGCGCTCTCATAAGCGTTGATACCCGTCGGCAGCGACCGCGGCGCTTTAGTCGCCGGTCGCGAAGGGTCGGCCGTGCGAACAATCGGATTCGTCCTCAACCCCATCGCGGGGATGGGCGGTCGGGTCGGCCTGAAGGGGACCGACGGGAAGGTCGCGGAGGCCCGCGAGCGGGGCGCGGAGCCGCGCGCCCCCGAACGCGCCCGCGAGGCGCTCGACGCCCTCCACGACCGGGCGCCTGACGTGGGCGTCCTGACCGCGGGCGACCCGATGGGCGCGTCCGTCGCCCGCGCGGCGGGCTTCGACCCCGAGGTGGTCTGGACGCCCGACGGGGAGGAGACGACGGGCGAGGACACGCGGGCAGCCGTCGAGGCCTTCCTCTCGGAGGGCGTGGACCTCGTCCTGTTCGTCGGCGGCGACGGGACCGCCGTCGACGTCGCCGAGACCATCGGCGACTCGGGGACCCCCATGCTCGGCGTGCCCGCCGGCGTGAAGATATACTCGTCCGTGTTTGCCGTGACCCCGCGGGCGGCGGGACGCATCGTCGCTGACTACGACCGGGTGGGAGAGCGCGAGGTCAACGACATCGACGAGGACGCCTACCGCGGCGGCGAGGTGGTCACGGACCTGAAGGCGGTGGTGAACGTCCCCGTCGCGAGCGAGGTACAGTCCTCGAAGCAACTCGGCGGGGGGAGCGTCGAGAACCTCGCGGCTGGGTTCGCCGACGAGGTGGAAGCGGGCGTCACGTACGTCCTCGGTCCCGGCTCGACCGTCGGTGCCATCAAGCGCGAACTGGGCTTCGAGGGGTCGCCGCTGGGGGTGGACGTCTGGGAGGACGGGGAGGTACTCGTCCGCGACGGGAGTGAGTCGGAGATTCTCGACGCACTGGGCGACCGGAACGTCGTCGTCGTCTCGCCCATCGGGGGGCAGGGGTTCGTCTTCGGCCGGGGGAACCAGCAGCTCTCGCCGGCCGTACTTCGCCGGTCGGCGGTGCAGGTGGTGGCCTCGCCGTCGAAGCTCGACACCATCGGCGAGTTGCGCGTCGACACCGGCGACCCCGAGCTCGACGAGGAACTGCGGGGCTGGCGGAAGGTCCGCGTCGGCCGGTTCGAACACCGGCTGCTCCGGACCGTCTGACTCGCACGCCCTAGTATATCATCGTCGAATGTGGGGGCTGTTGGGACATCCTTAAGGTAGCTGAGCGCTCCCCATGTGTCATGGAGACGCGCAAAGTCCAGCGGCTCGGTCCCTCGACGCTGGCGATGACGCTGCCGGCCGAGTGGGCCAAGGAGTACGACGTCCAGAAGGGCGACGAGGTGTCGATTCGCATCGGCGAGAAGGGGATGCTCACCGTCATGCCCGAGTCGGTCCAGCAAGAGGAGTCGGAGGCCATCATCCACGCCAGTAGCCTGGACGCCGACGCCGTCGAACGCGCCATCGTCGCCCAGTACGTCCTCGGGCGGCGGGTCATCCACGTCGAGGCCGACGAGGGCGAGACGCTCGACAGCGCGCACATCAACGCCGTCTACAACGCCGAGACGCAACTGATGGGCCTCGGCGTCATCGAGGAGACGCCCGAGCGCATCGCCATCCGGTGTTCGGTCGACCCGGAGGACTTCACGCTCGACAACCTGCTCGAACGCCTCGAATCGACGGGCCAGACGATGCGAAACGAGGCCATCCGCGCGCTCGCCCACGGCAACCCGGACCTCGCCCAGCGCGCGCTCAACCGCGAACGGCAGGCCAACAAGATCTTCGTCCTCCTGCTTCGCCTCATCTTCACGGCCTACCAGAACCCCAACCTCACGAACGCGCTGGGGCTGGACGACGGGTTCGCGCTCATCGGCTACCGTTCCATCGCGAAGAACCTCGAACTCACCGCGGACAACGCCGAGGACATCGCCGAGATCGCGCTCAACGCCGAGGGCCACACGCTCAACGTCGACGAGTCCACGATGCGCAAGATACGGGAGTTCACCGACCAGGTCAACGAGATAACCGAAAAGGGCGTCCGCGCGGCCGTCGAGCGCGACTACGACATCGCTATCGAGGTCCGGCGCCTGTTCGCGGAGATACAGAACCGCGAGCGCGAGATCCTCGACGAACTCCCCGAGATGGAGAACGCCGACCTCCTGCAGGTCCGCGAGGTGCTCGTCAGCCTCGGCCAGACGGCCCAGTACGCGGTCCGGAACGCCGAGATCGCGACGAACCTCGCGCTCAACTCCGAGAGCGAGCACACCACCATCAACTGACGCCCGTCGGGCGCCAGTTTCGCAACCCCAACCGCCAAGAGGACAGGGAGCCCTATTGTCGGGTATCGAGACGTCCGCCATGATTCGACGACCGACGACGGCCTCGTCCGTCCAGCCACGGCCGCCCACACGCGGGAGACGGCGGTCCGCCGAACGAGTCGTACCGACGGCTTCGGGGGGGCAGTAACGTGCAGGCAATCGGCAGGAGCCTCGGCGTGACGGAGTTCCTCGACGAGACGTTCAACGGCAACTGGGAGGTGCTGTTCGCGGTGCTCACCCAGTTGGGGGACGTCTGGTTCCTCTTCCTGCTCGGGGCGACCCTCTATGCCGCCTCCGCGCGCATCGAGGGCATCGACCGCCGGCAGGGGGCGTTCGTCCTCGCGCTGGCGCTGTTCTACGTCGCCACGGTGCAGGCGCTGAAGGGGGTGTTCACCCTCCAGCGACCGGCGAACGCGGCCGTCGCACCCGTCATCGAGTGGATACCGCAGGTGCTCGTCCCCGTCTTCGAGAACACGGCCACCGCGACGGGCTACGGCTTCCCGAGCGGCCACGCCCTCGGGACGACGCTCGTCTGGGGTGGCGTGGCGCTGGCACTCGACTACGGCGCCCGGCGGACCCGACTGCTGGGCGCGGGCGTCGTCGTCGCGCTCGTCTCGTTCTCGCGGCTGGCGCTCGGCGTCCACTTCCTCGTGGACGTCCTCGCGGGCGCGGCCATCGGCGCGACGCTCCTGTACGCGCTCTACCGCCTCTCGGATAGGGGGACGCGTCCCGATCGGGTCATGCTCGCGGCCGTCGGCGTCGGCGTCGTCGGCGTCCTCAACACCGTGGCCTTCGACAGCGTCTCGGCGCTGGGGGCGACGGCCGGCGGGTGGTTGAGCTGGCGGCTCCTCGTCGACGAGCGCCCGACCCGCTCGCCGGAGTCGACCGTCCTCGCGCTCAGCGCGGGCATCTTCGTCGTCGCCGGCGTCGGCTTCGGCGTCCTCTACTTCTCGGAGCCGTCGGTCCCGGTGGGGTTCGTCGGGAGCTTCCTCACCGCCGGTGCCATCATCGGCGCGCCGGACATCGCCGGACGGGTCGTCCGGGCCGTCGGGACGGGGCAGGCGCGGGCCACCTGAGCGACACGCCAGCACGCCGCGCACAAGAGCTATCCCCGGATACGACGTTCCGGCCCGCGTGAACACACACGTCCCCCACCGGTTCGACGGCTTCCTTGGCGTCCTGACGGGCGCCGTCGGACTGGCGATCCTCCTGTACGGTCTCGTTCTGACCCCCGCGTCGGTGTTCGGCGGCCTCCACGTCGCGGCCATCGGTACGTGTCTCCTCGGGGCCGTCCTCGTCGGGTCCACCTGGGGTCGCGCCCGTCTCGGCCTCGGGCCGGGCAGCGGCACGGCGGCGGCGATGGGTTTCCTCGCGCTGGCGGTCACGCTCGCCGCCCTGTTCGTTGTCGCCAACGTCGTGGGCTTCGGTGGCCCGTTCGTGGAGGAGGGCTCCAGTTCCGGGGCGAGCGCGCTCGCCTCCGTCCGCTGAACGGCCGGCGTGACCGCCCCATCAGGTCTTCTCGGCACACAGCGGGTTCTCCGAGACGAGTCCACAGTCGTAGTCCGAGTGTTCGGCGAGGAATCGCACCAGCAGGTGCCGGCGTGACCCCGAAACACGGGTGACGTCACTGGCGCCGAATCGATCGGGGAGCGACCCGTACAGCGCCCGGACCTCCCCCGGCGAATCGAAGACCACCTCGTTGCCGGCGGCCGTGCCGCGGCGCCGCGAGACGACGAACCGGCCGTCCGGTCGGGTCTCGCAGGCGGTGTGGACGAAGGCGGTGCGGCCGCTCAGAGTCTCGTACAGGTCGGCGGCCAATGCCCGCGCCGCATCGGGCGCCAGCGTGTGGCGGGCGCCGTCGATGGTGACCACGACGTGGCCGTCACGTCGATCCGTCGAGAACGCGACCAGGAGCGTCGGAACTCCGCATGGGCCGGTCGTAGCGCCCGCCGCCGGAAAACACTGCCGGGGCCGCGAGTCGTGCTACCCAAGTACGGCGCCGACGATGCCGCCGTCGTCGGTCCCGTTCCCGGTGTCGGTCCCGCCCCCGAGGAGGCCGCCGTCGTCGGTCGTCCGCACGGGCGTCGAGGTGGGCGTGGGCGCCGTCGTCGGCGTCGGTGAGGGGGTGGACGTCGTCGAGGGGGTCGGTGTCGCGGCGGTGGGGGTCGACTCACCCGTCCGAGTGTCGCTGCCGGTCCCGTCCGGGCCGTCGGTGGCGTTCTTGGTCCCGAAGATGTCCGTCTCGACGGTCCGGGTGTAGGTGAGGGCGTCGAGCGGGAGGCGGACCGTCCTGCCGCCGAGTCGTGCCGTCGCGTGGAACTCGATGCGCAGGTCGGTCGTCTCGTTGCGCTGCAGGTGCGAGACCCACCACTCGTCGAGGCGGTCGTTGCGAACGACCGTCGAGGCCCGGACGGTCGTCTCGCTCTTCGCGGCGAGGACGGCGGGGTCCTCGGTGGTCCCGTTGCCGACGGTCACGTTGTTCATCGTGACCGTGTAGCCGATCTCGGTGATAGCGTAGGAGACCGCCTTGGGGTTGTAGACGACGAACGTCATCTCGATGGGGGTGGTCTCGTTCGTGACGGTCCCCCATCGAGCGTCCGTCTCCCGGACGACGAGGACGGGGTCCGAGACGAACGGCTTGTCGGCGTTCACCGGGCGGTCCTCCGTCGAGCGGAACGCTCCGATGAGGTCCGTCTCGATGGTCCGCTCTTGCGGGAGGGCGAACGAGCGGTCGAGCATCGAGGAGTGGACCGTCGCGTCCACCCGGACCTCGGTGGTCTCGTCGTCGCGGATGTGCGTCACCCACCACTCGGGGATGCGCTCGTTGTCCATGCGCGTCGTGAACGGGACGCGGTTGGCCCCCGGTCGGACGTCCACACCGCGCTTTTCGCCCTGTGCGAGTGTGACGTCGTTCATCGAGACGGTGTAGTCGATGGCCGTCCCGCCGAGTTCGACGCCGACCGGATTGGGGTTCTCCACGACGAGGTCCGTGTAGATGGTCGTCTCGTTCTCCGAGACGGGACCGAACCTGTTCTCGACGCCCGTCACCGCCGGCGCGCCGACGACGCCGAGCGAGTATGCGCCGACGACCGCCGCGACGAGGAGGACGGTGAGGAGACCCACGCGACGCATCGAACCGAACACCAGCCGTCGGATAGCCATTGTCGTCGGAACGTGCCCCGGTCGGGGGATATCGCTTCCCGCTCAATGCGTAGCCCCGTCGACGACCTCCGCGTACACCGCCTCCAGCGTGTCGACGGCGTGGTCGGCGCTCATGGCCTCGCGACGGTCGAGACAGGACTCGCTGAGGGCCGCCCGTTCGTCGAGCGCCCGCTCGATGGTCGCCCGGAACGCCCCGATGTCGCCCGGCGGGTAGTGATAGCCCGTCTCGCCGTCCCGGACCGTGTCGGCGAGGCCGCCGGCGTCGACGGCCACGACGGGCGTCCCGCAGGCGGCGGCCTCCAGTGCGACCAGCCCCTCCGTCTCGACGGGACTCGGGTGGGCGAAGACGTCGAGGGCGGTGTAGAAGTCGGGGAGGGCCTCGCGGTCGAGGAAGCCGAGGAAGCGCGCGTCCACGTCGCTCCCGGCCGCCTTCGCCTCGAGGTCGGCGCGCGCCGGGCCGTCGCCGGCGAAGACGACGGTGACGTCCAGTCCCTCGCAGGCGTCGATGACGTCGTCGAGTCGCTTCTCGTAGCCGTGACGACCCGTATAGCCGACGAGCGTCCCCGAGAGGTCGTGGCGCTCACGGAAGGCGGGGCCGTCGGTCGGCCGGAAGCGGTCGGTGTCGATGCCGTTCGAGACCACCGTGACGGGCGCCTCGATGCCCCGGTCGAGCAGTCTCCCGCGCGCCGACGGCGAGGGGGTGATGATGTGATCGGCGCGGTCGAGGTAGGCGTTCTCGTAGCGGTCGGCGACCCCCGAGACGACCCTCGCCAGCCCGTCCGAGAGGTAGTTCGCGTACTCGGAGGTCGGGGTGTGAAAGGAGGTCACGAACGGCAGGTCCCGCCGGCGGGCGAGGCGGTACCCGCCGAGGCCGACGCCGAAGGGGGTGTGCGAGTGGACGAGGTCGACGTCCCGGACGGCGTCGGGCACGACGGGGCCGGCGATGCGAAAGCCGTCGTAGAAGGGAAAGGGGAGGCTGAAGACAGGGAACTCGCGGTCGCCGGGGTCGTGGCTGCTCTCGGGGTAGACGACGTCCATCCGGCCGCCGCGGGCACGCCAGCGGTCCCGCCACGTCTCGATGGTGTAGGTGACGCCGTTGACCGTCGGGAGGTACGTATCGGTGAAGACGGCGACGGCGGGGCGCATTTCCCGAGATTCCTGCCGGGGAGTGCTAAGGTGTTGTGACTTCTCGGTAGGCCTGCGTGAGTTCCTCCCCCACGCGGTCAAGCGAGTGCTCGCGGGCGGTGGCGCGGGCGTTCTCGCCCAGTCGCTCGCGCTCGGCGGGGTCCTCCAGCCGGGCGAGTGCCTCGCGGAACTCCTCGCGCGTCGAACAGAGCAGGCAGTCCTCGCCGTCGGTGAAGAACTCCCGGAACACGGGCAGGTCCCGGAGGACGACGGGCTTCCCGCAGGCCATCGCCTCCAGCACCGCGATGCCCTGGTTCTCGTCTTTCGTCGGGAAGCAGTAGACGTCGCCCGCGCCGAACGCGCCGCGCTTGTCCTCGACCCAGCCCGTGAACGTGACGTTCTCCGGGGGGTTCTCGGTCCAGTAGCGCACCGACTCGCTCGCTTGGGGCCCGGTCTCGTATGGGCCGAACCACGCGAACTCGTGGTCGGTCTCGCGGGCGAGTTCGCAGAACGTCGTCAGGCCCTTGCGCTCGAAGACGTTGCCCAGCGAGAAGACGACGAGGCCGTCGAGGTCGAAGCGCTCGCGGTACTCGGTCCGGAGGTCCTCGTACCCCCGCAGGGAGTCGAGGTCCACGCCGTTCGTGATGGGGCGGATGGGGGCGTCGACGGGGTACGATTCGAGCAGCCCGCGCGTGTACTCGCTGGGGCAGAGCACGAGGTCGGCCTGCGAGTAGAACCACTTCAGGTAGACGCCGAGTGCGGGCGCGAGTTCCGTCGAGAGGCGAAAAGACTCCCCGAAGTCCTCCCTCGTCATGTGGGCGTGGAGGACCAGCGGGACGTCGGTGCGTCTGGCGTGGCGGGCGGCCGCGAGGCTGGCCGGCCCGACGAAGTTGCAGTGCAACAGGTCGAAGTCCTCGAAGGCGCCGTCACCGACGAGCGCGTGCTGGGCGGCGCGGCGCGGCGAGCCCCCCTGCCACGGCGAGGTGACGACCTCCCAGTCGGTGTCGGCGAGCGCCTTGCGCTGGTGGGCCGTTGAGGTGCCCATCCCCGACCGGACGAGGCGTGATTCGAGTTCGAGGTAGTTGCAGACGCGCACTGGTCGAACCCTGTCGTGAGGGCGTGTTAGGTGTAGCGGAACCCGCCGCCGAACGGCAACCGCTATACGGCTCTCGGGGGAACCGACCGGACGAACCGATGACCATCGCCGAGGAGCGCATCGAGCGGTTGCACGCCCTCGCCCGCCGGGCCGTCCGCGAGGGCCACGAGGACCGCTCGCGGGACTACGTCCGGCGCGCCCGGCGCATCGCCGAGCGCAACCGGTGTGGCCTGCCCGTCGCGTTCAAGCGCTTCACCTGCGACCGCTGTGACGTCTACCTCCGACCGGGACTGAACGCCCGCGTCCGGACGCAGGACGGTCACGTCGTCATCACCTGTGACTGTGGCGCCCACAAGCGCTACCCCTACCGACCGGGCGGGTAGGGGTTCCCGTCTCCCTGTGGAGCGACTCCGACTGAAAAGGTTGAACCGCGCGGGCTAGTTACCTCCGTCAATGAGCGACGACCTGAAAGCACGCGCCCACGACCTCGACGTGACGGTCTGGGTCGGCAAGAGCGGCCTCGACCCCGTCGTCGACGAACTGAACGACCAGCTCGCACAGCGCAACCTCGTGAAGGTCCGCTTCCAGCGGGCGGCCCTCGGCGGGACGACGGCCGACGAACAGGCGGCGGCCCTCGCCGACCGCGTCAACGCCGAGGTGATAGACGTCCGCGGGCACACCGCCGTACTGCACCGATGAGGCCGCTGCCGGTCCAGATAGGGGTCGGGGGTGACCAGTCCGGCGGGGGCGATGGCGACGGCCCGGTCGTCGGGACGGAGAACGTCGTCGGGGAACTCCTCCAGGGGGTCGGAATTCCCGCCGACTTCGCCAACCCCATCGGCCAGCTGGTCATCTTCGTCGCGGTGTTCGCGGCGCTGTACGCCCTCGGCCGGGCGGTGGTCAAACCGCTCGTCGGCCGCCTCCTCGACGCACGGGGCCTCGGGCGACACGCGAAGGCGCCGCTCCAGAAGGTGACGAGCATCGTCATGGTCTTCGTCGCCATCGCGGTGGCGTTCGGCACCGCCGGGTTCGGCGACTTCCTCACGTCGCTCGCGACCATCGCGGCCGCGGCCACCCTCGCCATCGGGCTGGCGATGCAGGACGTCCTCCAGAACTTCGTCGCGGGCGTGTTCATCTACACGGACAAGCCGTTTCGCATCGGCGACTGGATCGAGTGGGACGACGGCTCGTACGCCGGCATCGTCGAGGACATCTCGCTGCGCGTCACGCGCGTCCGGACCTTCGACAACGAGCTGCTCACGGTGCCGAACAGCCAGCTCACCGACGGCGTCATCAAGAACCCGGTCGCGAAGGACAAGCTCCGGCTGAAGTTCGTCTTCGGCATCGGCTACGACGACGACATCGAGCAGGCGACCGAGATCATCGTCGAGGAGGCCGAGGCCCACCCCGGCATCCTGGAGGACCCGGCGCCGAGCGTCCGGTTGACCGAGCTCGGCGACTCGGCCGTGGGGCTGCAGTCCCGCTTCTGGATCGCGAACCCGAGCCGGACGGACTTCGTGAAGATCCGCGGCGAGTACGTCACCGCCGTGAAGGCCCGCTTCGACGAAGTCGGCATCGACATCCCCTACCCCCAGCGCGGGCTCAGCGGCCAGCTGACGGTCTCGGGCGAGCTCGGCGAGTAGCCGGGCGCTATCAGCCGCGAGAGCCGGCGGGAAACGGTCATAGCGGTCGACCGCCGGTACGGCGGTGGACATGGGCCTGCTCCGGGTCGTCGCCGTCGCGCTCCTCGTCGGCCTCCTCGGCACCACCCTGCTCGCGGGGAACGCCGTGGTCGTCGCCGAGCGCACGGTCCTCTCGGCGCCCTTCGTGACGGCGACATTAGAGGAGACGGACGCCTACGCGACCGCCCGCGAGGTCGCCCTCGAGGAGGCCGAGGGGGCGTTCCCGGCGGTCGAGGGCGATGGGGGTGGCCCCTCGGGGGTGTTCGCCGGGGCCAGCGAGCGCCTCCTCGAGGAGGCGGTCACGGAGGCCTACCTGCAGGCGGAGGTCGAGCGGAGCGTCTAGGCCACCTACGCCTACCTCCACGGCGAGCGCGACACCCTCGTCGTGGCGGTCGACGTCGCGCCGGTCCAGGACCGGGCGCTCGACGGCCTCGAGGCGGAGATCCGGAACGCGAGCCTGGCCGAGCTCTTCGCCGCCGTCGGTGCCGAGGGCGCGGCCATCCCGCTCGGTGGGGCCACCCTCAGCCTCGCCACCATCGGCGAGATGGGGACGTGCCCCGAGGCCTACGCGGCGGCCCGGGCTGACGTCCGGGACCGGGTGACGGCGACCGTCGTCGAGGGGCTCGTCGAGGAGGCCTACGCCGCGGCCTCGGACGACGAGCGGCTCGCCCTCGTCGTCGAGGACTACGACCCGAGCGCGTACACCGACGCCGAGAAGCGCTCGATGGTCCAGGCCCGCGAGTCCGAGATCCGGGCGGCGGTCCAAGCGCGGGTGCTCGCCGAGTCGGGCGATGAGATCGCCGCCCAGGTCGACGCCAGGCTGGCCGAGGTGGCCGACCGCGACTGGTCGACGGCGGCCACGGCGGCCCTCGGCGAGGACACCCCGCCGGGGATGGCCGAACCGATCGGCGACATCGTCGACGTGAGCGTCGAGGCGCTCGCGACCGACATGCCCTATGCGACCTACCGGGCCGAGGTGGACGCGGCCAAGGCCGCCCTCGCCGATGCGGCCACCGACGAGCTGGCGGCACAGCTCGAAGCCGAGGGCGAGGACGAGGTCGTCCTCCTCGACTCGACCGAGCCGGGCGCGGCCGAGGGGCTCGCCCAGGCGCGGGGGGCCGTCGGCGTGCTCGACCGGCTCGCGATCGCCCTCCCGCTCATGGCCCTCGGGCTGCTCGGGGGGCTCTGGTGGCTGACTCGCTCGCCCGTCGTGACCGCCGGGGGCGCCGGCGTGGGCCTCCTCGTCGGGGGCGTCCCCGGCGTGGTGGGCGCCCGGTTCGCGGCCGAGCGGCTCGGCCGGACCGTCCAGGAACTCGGGGTCCCACCGGCGCTGTCGGAGCTGACCCTCGGCGTCGTCGACCAGTTGCTCGGCGTCCTCCTCGTGCAGTCGGCGACCCTCGCGGTCGCGGGCGCGCTCCTCGTCGGGACCGCCGGGTACCTCCACGTCTACGGGACGCCGACCTGGGCGGTCCGCGGCTGAGCCGGCATTGCCGCTCGGCGGTGAAGAGCGCGGACGGGTCGGGGTGGCCCGGCGTTCCACCACGGGTGGTCCCGG
>CAYYSW010000037.1:0-462 GCA_964474395.1 uncultured Halobacteriales archaeon | reverse complement strand
GCGCTTGCGGCCGGCTACGGGGCGCTCGCCCAGGTCATCGACGCCCTCGGCGTGGACACCGAGGAGCCCTTCGTCGGCTGGGACCTCGCGGGCGGGGACTGACCGGCGCGGCCGCTCGTCGGCGTAGAGCGCGGACGGTCGGGGTGGCCCGGCGTCCCCGCGCGGGTGGTCCCGGTCACCTCCTCCACCCCGCGACCCATCGAGCGACGGGTGTCCGGCGCTGGGCTGCTCACTTCCGTGCCTGACCCGGTGGCGCCGACTAACCACGACGCGGCGTCCCTTCGGACGCGCGCCGGGGACCGCCGTCCCCGGTGGACGAGGCTTCGACGTCGGTTTCCGGGGTCCGTGCCGGTCGGACCGGACGCCCCCGACGTTCGGCCCCCGCTGAAGACCATGTCGCGGGTGACGAGCGGGGCCTAACCGCCCGGCCTAGTCCGCAGCAGGTCTACCCGACGACCTCAT
>CAYYSW010000036.1:9489-13550 GCA_964474395.1 uncultured Halobacteriales archaeon | reverse complement strand
ATGGTCGAACGGACCGACACCGTCGAGGACGACGGCGACACCCGAATCCGGATCCGGACCAGCGTCGCACCCGGCGACCGCAACATGTTCGCCGGGGCCGACGTCGCCGCCGGGGAACGGGCGCTCGGGCCGGGAACGCGCCTCACGTCCCGCGAGATCGGCCTGCTGAGCGCGCTCGGGGTGGACGAGGTGCCGGCCCGGGGTCGCCCGACGGTCGGCATCATCTCGACGGGCGACGAACTCGTGCGCCCCGGGGAGGAGATCGACAGCGGCGCCGGCCAGATATACGACGTGAACAGCTACACCGTCGCCGCGGGCGTCGAGGAGGCCGGCGGCGAGGCCGTCCTCTACCCCCACGCCGGCGACGACTACGACGCGATGGAGGACATCCTGCTGGAGGCCGCCGAGGAGTGCGACCTCGTGCTCTCCTCGGGGTCCACGAGCGCGAGCGCCGTGGACGTCATCTACCGCGTCATCGAGGAACGCGGGGAGCTGTTGTTACACGGCGTCGCGGTCAAACCGGGCAAGCCGATGCTCGTCGGCCGCCTCGACGACTCGGCGTACGTCGGCCTCCCGGGGTACCCCGTCAGCGCCCTCACCATCTTCCGGACGTTCGTCGCGCCGGCCATCCGCCGGGCGGCGGGTCTGCCCGAACCGCGGACCGCGACCGTCGAGGGCCGGATGGTCACCGAGGAGCGCTACGCAGAGGGGCGCCTGCGCCTGATGCCCGTCGGCCTCGTCGAGGCCGGCGAGGGCGAGGACCTCGCCGGCGAGGACGTGAGCGCCGAGACGCTCGTCTACCCCGTCGACAAGGGCTCGGGGGCGACGACGAGCCTCGTCGAGGCCGACGGCATCGTCGAGATGCCCCCCGACACCGAACGACTGGACGCCGGCGAACGCGTCGAGGTGCGCCTGTTCTCGCCGGAGGTGCGCGCGCCGACGCTGTTCGCCGTCGGCGAGGACGACCCCGCGCTCTCGCGCCTGCTCGATCGCCTCGAACGCCCGCGCTTCCTCGGACTCGGGAGCCGCGAGGGCCTGCGCCGACTGCGCAACGGCGTCCCCGACGCCGCGGTGACGACCACCGGCGGCGACACGGAGTTCCCGACGACCGACCTCGGCGCGTGGACCCGCGAGTGGGGGCTCGTCGTCCCCGACGGGAACCCCGACGGTGTCGATGGGGTCGCCGACCTCGTGGACCGGGACCTGCGGTTCGTCAACCGCACCTCCGCGTCCGGCCTCCGGACGAGCCTCGCGGACGCCGTCGCCGCTCTCGCGGACGACCGCGGCGAGAGCCGTCACGACCTCGTCTCGGCCATCGACGGGTTCGAGATGGCGGTCCGCGCCCACGAGAGCCCCGCACGGAAGGTCCTCGCCGGCGACGCCGACGCCGGCCTCGGTCTCCGGGCGACGGCCGAGCGACTCGGTCTCGGGTTCGTCCCTGTCGGAACCGAGACGGTCCGCGTCCTCGGCAACCCGGACCGGGAGGCGAAAGACGGCGTCCGGGCCCTGGAGAGCGCGCTGGCGGCGATGGACGACGTGCTCGCGGATCTGCCGGGCTACGGCCGGCCCTGAGCGGTTCCGGGAGAGCCCGGCCGATACGGGCAAAGCCTTGAAGCGGGACGACCGTCTTCACCCGGCATGGTGATCTCCGATGAGTTGTGACCACGACCTCGACGCCGAATTCCTCTACCCCTCCGACGCCGCCGTGCTCGACCTCTTCGAGGAGGACGGCGACGTCCACATCCGGTTTGCGGTTCCCTGTCCCGAATGCGACCAGGCCCTCGAACTGACCGCCCGCGTCGAGGAGATCGAGGAGGCGGCGCTCAGCCTGCCGCTCGACGACGCCGAAGACGTCTACGACTGACGGGGAGTCCCGTCAGTCGCTCGCGGGGTCGGTCGCGTCCCCGAACAGTTCCCCGAAGGTCGTGACCCGCCGGTCCCCGAGGACGCAGGACCCGCGGCGCTCGTGGCCGTGTCGTTCGACGTGGATACCGTCGAGGCCGGCGTTCCACGCCGCACCGACGTCCTGTGGACCGTCGCCGGCGAGGACGCCCCGCCCGCGGTCGGGAGCGACGCCGAGGTTCGACATCGCGAGCCTGACCGGTGCGGGGTCGGGCTTCCAGCCCAGGCCGTCGTCACAGCAGACGACAGTGTCGAACCAGTCGCCGATGTCGAGAGCGGCGAGCGCCGCGTCGGTCAGCCGTTGCTGGGAGTGGGTTACGAGTCCCGTGGGCCGGTCGAGGTCGGCGACGAACGCCGCGTCCTCGTAGACGAAGGAGTGTTCGGCCCGCGCGACCGGGTCCTCGACGTCGTGGAACACCGTCCAGAACTCCGTGGCGTCGAACCCCCAGCGCCGGAGGAGGTCGTTTCGTGACCCCCCCAGGCCGTGCCAGAGGAGTTCGGCCTCGCGGTCGGTGAACGGCCGGCCGACCCGGTCGCCCACCTCGCCGAGCACGTCGTTGACGTAGCCCGGTTCGACGTCGATGAGCGTGCCGTCGAGGTCCAGCAGCCAGAAGTCGTAGGCGGTACGCATCTGAAGGACCTACCTAGTCCCTCGGGAATCAAGAACGTTCCGGGCGGACGTGGACCGAGCTGCCGAGGTAGTTCTTCAGCACCTCGTCGGCGTTCGCCGCGTTGCCGAACGTCCCCGTCCCCGCCCCGAGTTCGCCCTCGATGGCCGCCTTCAGGGCGTCGAGGTGGGCCTCGTCGGTCCGCAGTTCGCTGAACGTGACGGACTCGACGGTGACGCCGCTCTCCTCGCCCGTGGGCCGGGTGCGCGCCCCGCCCGAGCCACGCCCCCCGAGGGCCTTCCCCGCGAGGTCCCGCAGGTGGGCGGCGTCGTTCCCCTCGCCGCGCCAGAGGTTGTCGCGGAAGAACAGCCAGCCGTCCTCGCTCGGGGGGTCGGCCGCCCGTTCGAGCGTCGTCTCGAACGTGTCCGGCGAGAGGCTGACGCCCGCGGCGGCGGGGTCGAGGCGGAAGCGCACCCGGAACACGTAGGCGGCGTCCGGTGGGTCGGCATCGCCCGTCCCGCCGGGGTCGCCGCCCGCGTCGGTGTCGTCCATCGCCTCACTCGCTGATGTCGTCGAAGCGCTCGGCGAGGCTCACGTCCTTGTCGGTGATGCCGCCCTCCTCGTGGCTGGTGAGGCGCACCTCGACTTCCTTGTACTCGATGGTGATAGTCGGGTGATGGAAGGCGTCCTGTGCGACGCCGCCGGCGCCTGCGGCGAAGCCGACGCCGCCGAGGTAGCTGTCGAACTCGTAGGTCCGGACGAGCTCGTCGCCGTCGCGCTCCCAGTCCTCGGGTTTCTGCTCGGCTATCTCCTCGTCGGACAGTAGGTCTGCCATGCCCGACGCGACGCGCGCCGGCCGGATAAAGATGGGCGCGGCGTTCGCTGGTGCCGGTGCGGGGAGCGGCGAGAAGGGCACGCCGGTGGCTCCGTGGTGTGGCGAGCAGGCGACGCGTCTCGCCCGCGAGGTCGGGTCCACGGGCCGTCGCGCCGCGCTCCGGTCGCGGGCGGCGATGCCCGCTCGCGGTCCGGGGGAGTCCCCCGCGTCCCGGCCCGTGGCAGGGGTCAGGTCACGGCGGGGATGGTCCCGTCACAGTATATAAGGTTCAGTCCGCCCGGAGGCCCTCGAAGTACACCGCGCGGTCCTCGCTGGTCGCCGGCGTCGTGACGGCGCTGACGCCGACGGTCAGGAGGAGACCGAGGGCCATCCCGACGATGGCGGGGTGCCACCCGAGGTAGAACTGGGCGGCGAGGCCGGGGGCCAACGAGTCGGCGCCGCCGAGGACGACCCACGCGACGTTGGCGAGGTAGAAGCCCTGGCTGCCGAGGACGCCCGCGAACATCCCCGTCCTCGTCGTCCGGGTCCAGTAGAGCGCGACGACGACCGGGAGCGCGAGCTGTGCGAACCCGCCGAAGGCCGTCTCGCCGATGACCCGGAGCGTCGCACTGGTCGTGAGGCTGAGGCCGTAGGCGGCCAGCGCGAACCCGGCGACGGCGAGGCGGGCGAGCAACGCCTCGCGGTCGGGGCGGCCGAACAGCGGACGGTAGACGTCG
>CAYYSW010000036.1:0-9479 GCA_964474395.1 uncultured Halobacteriales archaeon | reverse complement strand
GGAGCATCGAGTCCGAGGAGGACATCATCGCGGCCAGCGCGCCGGCGATGACCAGCGCCGCGAACCACGTCGGCGTGAACGCGCCGAGCAGGACCGGGAGGACGTTGCCGCCCTCGGGGACCTGCACGCCGAGCCCCTTCGCCCACGTGCCGAGCATGAACGCCGGGACGAACAACAGGAGCACGAGTATCGGCCAGAGGGCGAACGTGCGCTTGAGCGTCGCCTTCGATCCCGCCGCGAAGAACCGCTGGTTTATCTGCGGGAACATGGCGACGCCGAAGGCGATGTAGACGGCCGTCGAGATGACGTACTGCGGGGTGTAGAGGCCGCCGCCGAGACCGAGGAACTCCGGGGCGACGTCGCCGAGGCGGGCCGTCGCCGCGCCCGCGCCGCCGACCGACGAGAGCACCCAGACCACCGCTATCCACACCACCGAGAGCATGAACGCCCCCTGGAGCGTGTCGGTCCACGCGACGCCGCGCATCCCGGAGATGGCGACGTACAGTATCATGAACAGGGTGATGGCGCCCGCGCCGGCCCAGACGGGCACCGCACCGTTCGTCAGGCCGTTGAGCGCGAGGCCCGCGCCGCGCTGCTGGAGCATCACGTACGGGAGGAGCCAGAACAGGCCGATGCCGGCGACGAGTACCCGGAGAGCCCGCGACCCGAAGCGGTCGCCGAGCATCTCGCCGAGGGTGACGTACCCCTGTCGGCGCCCGACGAGCCACTGTTTGTAGCCGATGACGTACCAGAGGACGGCGAAGATGACGCCGTCCATCGCGCCCATCACCAGTATCCACTCGGGGCCGAAGGTGTAGGCGATGTTCGGCCCCGCGAAGAACGTGAACGCCGACAGCAGCGTCGCGAACGTCGTGAAGAGGAGCACGACGGTTCCCAGCGTCCGGCTGGCGAGGTAGTAGTCCTCGGCGGTGTTGTCGGTCAGACGGTAGGCGACGACGCCCACGGCGAGCGCGACGACGAGATAGAGGCCGACGATGCCGAGCTGGAGGGCGAGCTCCGACGACTGGAGCGGAACGGGGAGTGGAAGTGGACCCGAGAACGGCCCGTTCACGCCCGTTCACCCCCTGCCGGGTCGGTCTCCGACTCGATGCCGACGCCCCACGCCCGCGAGGCGAAGACGGCGAAGACCACCGCCGTCAGCACCATCCAGCCGATATGCCACCAGAGCCACACCGGCAGGCCGAACGCCACGGCCGCGTTCCCCCAGAGGAACCACGGCACCGAGAGGACGACCACGGTCGCGAAGACGGCGGCCCATCCGAGGGTCTGTCTGTCCACCATTGTCGGCGTAGATATGATTCACGGCGCCTAAAAGTTGTTGTCTTTGTCAACAGTCGCCCGAATTGCAGAGGAAAATTCTTCGAAGCGGCTGGGTGGTGGGATTCTGTCGATGGAGCGGGCGAGCGGTCGCCGAACAGTCCGGTCGGCGGCGGTCCGGTTCTCCGGTCAGTACACCCGCGTCCCGTTCTCGACCTCGCGTTCCGGTTGGAGGTGGACGACGCCGCCGGGGCCGTCGACGCCCGTGACGAGACACTGGCTCTCGAAGCCCGCGATGTTCACCGTGCCGAGGTTGACCACGGCCACGACCTGCCGTCCGACGAGTTCGTCGGGCCGGTAGTTGTCGGTCAGGCCCGCCGCCGACTGGCGCTGCTCGGTGCCGAAGTTCACGACGAGTTTGTAGACGTCCTTGCGCGCCTCCGGGAACGGTTCGGCCGAGACGACCTCGCCGATGCGCATCTCCACGTCCTCGAGGAACTGTCGGGGGTCGATGTCCGCCTCGTCGATGCCCATGGGAGCCACACTCGCTCGCCCGCCATAGTCGTTCCCGCGACTCCGGTCGGCCGGGGCCGCAGGGGGTACCGTCGACCGATGTCCCTCCGTATCGCACGCGGGTGGGGTCCGCATCCTTTATACATCGACCGGTACCATTTTATACAGGAGCCATGCGTTCGCGCGTGGCCTTCGCCATCACCATCACGCCCGTACGGGCACTCATCACATCATGCAAGACACCGCGAAATACCTCATCCACGCCGACATCACCGCCGAGGGGGTGGTCGAACGCTCGGACGTCGTCGGCGCCATCTTCGGGCAGACCGAGGGGTTACTGGGGGACGACCTCGACCTCCGGGACCTGCAGGACTCCTCGAAGGTGGGCCGTATCGACGTCGAGATCGGTTCCGAGAACGGCCAGTCGTTCGGCACCGTCACCATCGCCAGCGGCCTCGACCAGGTGGAGACGGCCATCCTCGCCGCCGCACTGGAGACCATCGAACGCGTCGGCCCCTGCCGGGCGACGCTCGAAGTCGCCCGCATCGAGGACGTCCGCGCCGCGAAGCGCCGGGCCATCGTCGACCGCGCCAAGCGCCTGCTCGGCGAGGCCTTCGACGGGTCGATGCTCACCAGCCAGGAACTCGTCGAGGAGGTCCGCCGCTCCATCCGCATCGAGGACATCACCGAGTACGAGGGCTTCCCCGCCGGCCCCCGCGTCGCCGACTCCGACGCCATCATCGTCGTCGAGGGTCGATCGGACGTCCTGACGCTCCTCCGGTACGGAATCAAGAACGCGATCGCCGTCGAGGGGACCAACGTGCCCGAGGCCGTCGCCGATCTCACGAGGGAACGCACCGTGACGACGTTCCTCGACGGGGACCGCGGTGGCGACCTCATCCTGAAGGAACTCGCGCAGGTCGGCGACGTCGACTACGTCGCCATCGCCCCGGCGGGTCACAGCGTCGAGGACCTCGACCGCGCGGCCGTCATGCGCGCCCTCCGCGAGAAGGTCCCCTACGAGTCCATCGAGGGCGCGAACACGCCCCGCGAGGCCGTCGCCGCCACCGACGGGAGCGCCCGACCCGCACCCCCGGAGACCACCTCCGGGACCGCCTCGACGGACGCGACGACCGAGCGCCCGGAGACGACGGACGCGCCGACCGTCGAGTCCGACGGCCCGACGCTGGGCGAGGTCCGGACCGTCGTCGACGAACCGGACCCCGAGTCCCCGGACCCGGCCGGTCCGGGTGAGACAGCATCGACGGACGGCGTCGAGGCGGAGACGGACCCCGCCGGCGACCCGGCCGACGCGGACGCCGGGACCACCGACGCCGCGACCGGGGCCGAGGCGGGGACGACCCCCGACGACGGGGGGGATTCGGGTCCCCGGGAGCCCGAGTCGCTGCGCGGGCACGTCGAACAGGTCGTCGACGGCGGGTCGGGCCTCGTGCGCCTCCTCGATTCGGCGGCCACGTCGCTCGCGGAGGGTCCCGCTGCGGACGCCTTCGACCTCGTCCGCGACGCCGAGACGGTCCCCGACGCCGTCGTCGTGGACGGCGAGGTGACCCAGCGACTGCTCGACGTCAGCGCCCAGCGCGGCGTCGACCAGGTCGTCGGCCGCTCGACGGGGGAGTTCGTCAAGCGCCCGACGAGCGTCCGGGTGCGGACCGCAGACCAGTTGCTCCGGCCGGAGACGGAATCCACGTCCGAGGCCGAGTGAGGGGCGGCACCCGGAGAGCGAGTGGGTGTCTCGGTCAAGCTCCCTTCGGGTGACTACCGGAACGGGAACGTCACCGCGAACCCGACGGCGGCGGCGATGACCGCGCCCGAGACGGCGAGGTTCCCGATGCGGAGGGCCGGAGCGGCGCCGCCGCCGAGTAGTATCACGTCCCCCAGGAGCCATCCGAGACCGATGGCGAGTCCTGCGACGAGGGATTTCCCGACACTTGCCATACAGGGGCAGGTTCTCCCGGGCGCTGGAAAGTCCCCCGGGAGAGTTTCAGTGGATGAACACGCCCACCGCGGACCGGGAGTACTCGGAGGGGAACCGTGAACGGCGGAGTCGGTCGACCGGTCCGGACCGCCCGGGGAGGCCACCGCCAGTACAGAACACGGGAACTCCACCGGCGAACCGGTCACACCGCAACCTGGCGTCAGTGGCTCGCCGGTTCGACTCGGGACCGACAGTGAAGGAGACGGTTCCGCGTCGGTTCGCCACTGCTCCCGGGTGGAAGCCGGTAGCTACGCGGGACGACAGAGGGACCGCGGAAACAGGGACCGTCCTCGTTCAGCGCGTTCGGTTCTGGAGTTCGGTCCACACGTTCCGACACTCGATACAGAGATAACCTGTGAAGCCATCGACGACGTGTCGTTCGGTCGGACCGTCCAGCAAGCAACGGTTACAACTCACGGCTACCAGTCGGCTGCTCGCCGACGAACTCGCGCGTACGACTCATGAACGGCCGGCCGCACCGCACCGGAACTGCCTTCTGACGGGTGCTGCGTTGAATCATTGGTGGATTCTCTGACGTAGAGCGTGTTCGGTCCCTGTCGCGTTCCGAGCAGCGTGATCCGACGTGAACAACGGTAGCGATACCCGATTCCGAGCATCTCTCACAGCCGAGCATGAACGCAGTGACTGCACCTCGTGCCCTACAGGTTGTCGGACGGTACCACGATACATACCGTTTGTGGCCGAGACTTCACTTTGATGAACTTAACTGGGGGTGAGTAATGACAATGTCCAAAAATCCCCGGCGATTAGTACACACTCGTGTCGGCGTAGATGCGTTCCGTTGCCGTTTTCCGCTCGTGTTTCACGGCCGAGCTGACGACGGTGAGGACACGCGAGTGACCCGGGCCGGCGTGACGCGTCGGACGGGACGACCGTCGACGGACGGGCCGTTCCGCAGCGCTCTCCCGATGGCCGTCCGGCACGCCGCAGCCGTTCGTCTCCGCTACCCGTACCCTTCGACGTGGACGTGGCGCTCCGGGACGCCGATGCTCTCGGCGACGTCCACGAGGCCGTAGGCCATCGCGCTGACCCCGCAGGCGTACACCTCCATCTCCTCGGGGTCGAGGCGCCGGTCGATGTCGGCGACGGGCGCCTGCTCCGCGAACGACGCGAGGGTCTCCGGGACGTCAGAGGCGAGGGCGTCCTCCTCCATGTACTTCATCAGCGTGTGCTGGACGTAGTCGGTCTCGCCGTCCCATTCGGCGATGTACTCCTCGCGGCTGAGCGTCGGCACGAAGTGGAAGTTCTCGCGCTCGGCGTCGTACTCCCGGAACGCCTCGCGGTAGGGGAGGTCGTCCTCCCAGGCACACCCGAGGAACAGCCAGACGTCGCGCTGTTCGCCCTCGAAGACGTCCCGCTCCTCCTCGAAGGTGTAGTCTATCATCGACTTGAACGGGGCGACGCCGGTGCCCGTCGCGAGGAAGACGACGTCCCGCGAGGAGGGCGCCTCCAGCAGGAACTCGCCGTTCGGGCCGCGCAGCTCCAGTTCGTGCCCCGGGTCGGCGTCCACGAGCATCGGCGTGAGCGTGCCGTCGGGGACGTGCCTGACGGCGAGGGCCGTGTCCTCGGCGTTAGGCGAGCTGGCGACGGAGTAGGGCCGGGACACCTCCTCGTACCGGACGGTGACGTACTGGCCGGGCTGGAACTCGAAGTCCTCCTCCGCCTCGAGGTGGAGGTCCACGAGCATCGGATAGGGCCGCTCGTCGCGGTCGCGCAGGCTGCCGACCTTCTTCTCGAGCGCGCTGTCCGGTTCGGGGTCGAGGGCCTCCTCGACCTGCGCCCAGTCGATGGGGTCCGGTCCCCACGCGCCCGATTCGAGCAGGTCGTCCTCGGCGTGTGCGTCGAGGAGCGTCTCGACGGCGTCGGCGACCTCCTCCTGACGCTTCCGGTCCATCGCGACCACCTCGGTCACGCGGGCCGTCTTCGAGATGAGCGGGAGGGACTCGGCGGCCTCGTGCTGGTTGTGGGGCTTGACCTCGATGCCTTCCATGTGCCGAGTACCGGGGGCCTCCCCTATCAGGGCTAGCCCGTCCTCTCACACGCCATCCCGAACGACTACTCGCCGTCACGGGGGCCAAGCGACGGGGAGTGGGGTTCAGAGGGCGACCAGTCCGACGACGACGGCGAGGCCGCCCCCGGCGACGGCGGCGGCCGTCGTCGCGGCGAGATTGACGCCCTTGTTGTCGACGTACACCCCCTCGACGGTCGCCCCGAGGAGGCTGTCGACGGTCATCCCGACGACCCCGGCGGCGACGACGACGACCGCGCCCAGCGGCGAGAGCGCGAAGGCGACGACGGCGATGGCGGCGACGACGGCGGCGCCGGCGATGCCGGCGAGCTCCCCCTGCCACGTCACCCCCCCGTCGGTCCCGGGGGGGACCGGCTGGAGGGTGGTGATGAGGCGCGGTTCGTCGTAGAGCCCGCCGATCTCACTGGAGAGCGTGTCGCTCATCGCGGCGGCGACGCTCCCCACGAACGCGAACACGAACAGCCGCGGCGGGAGGCCGAGCATCGGGCTCGCGGCCGCGGCGACCAGCGCGGCGAGCGCCGCCGCCGAGTTCGCGAGGACGTTCCCGCTCCCTCGGGCCCCGTCGTTGTCCTCGGCGATGCCGCGCTCGCGTTTCTCCTCGTAGCGGAACTTCGTCGAGAGCCCCCCGACCGCGAAGAAGGAGATGAGGACCGCGAACCAGCCGAAGTCGCCGAGGACGACCGAGAGCAGCGCCAGCAGGACGCCCGCGAGCATCCCCGTCACGGAGGCCGTCTCCAGCGCGTAGGAGACGTACCCGAGCGCGACGCTCACCCCGACGGCCGCGAGCACCCCCGCGGCGGTCACGTCCAGCGGCAGGGTGCTGAACAGCCAGAGGACGAGTGCCACCGAGACCATCACCAGCGGGTCGTCGCGCTCGAACAGCATCGAGCGGAGCAGGGCCGCCAGCAGCGCCCCGCTCGCGGCGAGGAAGACGGCCAGCGGCGCGACGAACGGTCGCCCCGAGAGCAGCGCGCTCGCGAGCTGCCCGAGGACGCCCGCCCCGAAGCCGGCGACGGCGAACGCCGAGATGGCGAGGAAGTGGTCGCTCACGACGTCGAGCGTGCCCTTCTGGGCGAGGTCGCCGAACGCGAGGACGAACACGCTCGCCACGAAGACGGCAACGGGCATCCCGAAGCGCAACGCGAGGATGGCCAGCCCCGCGGCGGCGAGCGCGAACCCGGCCAGCCCGTAGAGCCGGCTCTCCTCGAAGTCGCCGGGGCGGGCGAACACGTCGAAGAGGTAGCTGTCGTCGGGGGCCAGCAGGGCGAAGAGGGCGACGAGCGCGAAGGGGGCCGCGGCGATACCGGCGGCGACCCGTGGCTCGAACCGGCCGCCGAGCGCGGGGGCGACGAGCGCGAGGAGGGCGACGACGCCGAACGCGCCCGCGCGCCGGACCGTGATAGACACGCTCTCCGGTTCCGCCGATGACCACTTAATCCCCTCGGGACGCGCCGGACGGCCGCTGTCCGGCCCGTCCGGTCCCTGGTCCCCCCATCGGCATCCCGTGAGCCTTACGTCCCTTCGACGAGCAACGGGGGGACGTGGGACTGTACGACCGATATCTCGCCGCACGCGTCCGGCGGAGCCCCGCCGACTCCCCCCGGACCATCGCGCTGGTCATCACCGAGCGCGACCTGCTCGAACAGGACGCCTACGAGCGCCTGGAGTCGTTTCTCGGCTGGGCGTTCGACGGCGGCGCCGAGCGCGTGATGGTGTACGTCTCGGTGCTCGACGAGGCGGCGGTGCCGACGCTTCGGCGCACCCTCGCGGACATCGACTCCCCCCGACCGCTCGCCGTCCGCGGGCCGGACGACGAGGAACGCGCCGACGCCCCCGTGCAGGTGAGCATCGGTCTCGGCGGGAAGGCGGAGTTCGCCAACGCCGTCCGCTCCGTGACGGAGGCCGTCGAGTCGGGTGAGCTGAAGAGCGAGGACGTCGACGAGGAGGACATCGAGTCGGCGCTCGTCTTCCCGACGGCCCCGGACCTCGTCATCAAGACCGGCGCCGAACGGCTCTCGGATTTCATGATATGGCAGTCGGTCTACTCGGAACTGTACTTCACCGACGTCAACTGGCGGGACTTCCGCAAGCGCGACTTCCTCCGGGCGGTCCGGGACTACCAGGACCGCCAGCGTCGGTTCGGGCGGTAGCCCGAACCTCGTCGAGTCGTCGACTCGACGTCGCTTTGGCCGGTAGGCCGACGCTCGCTGGACCGGTCTCAGTCCGAGGAGAGTTCGGACGACGGCCGCGTGGCCGTCGCCTCGGCCGTCCCCGCGTTCGTCCCGTCGTCGCCGTCGCTGCCCGCCCCGGGGTCAGCGTCGCCCGGTGTAACGGAGCGGACGTTCTCCTCCAGCTCCGGCAGGTCCCCGACCTTCTCGGTGAGTCGCCGGACCAGCGGCCGGTCGACGCCGACCGCGGAGGCGAGCGCGAGGGCCCGCTCAGTGCGGGTGCGCCGCCAGGACGCCTGCCGGGACTGGTAGGTGCGGATGGCCCGCAGGAAGTCGACGCGCGAGAACTCCGGCCAGTAGGGCGCACAGAAGAAGACGGCGGCCTCGTTGCCGTTGGCGTGCCACGGGAGGAAGTTCGAGGTGCGCTCGTCGCCCCCAGTGCGGATGATGAGGTCGACGGCGCGGGCGGGGCGCTCGGTGAGGCGGGCCTCGACGGCGGACACGCCGATGTCGTCGCTCGCGAGCCGGCCGTCCTCGACGGCCCCCGCGAGGTCGCGGGCGGCCCCGAGCAGTTCCGCCCGGCCGCCGTAGGCCAGCGCGACGTTCAGGTACTGGCTGTCGTAGTCGGCGGTCCGGGACTCCGCGTAGTCGATGGCCTGCCGGACCCGGGGCGGGAGCATCTCCAGTTGGCCGATGGCGCGGATGCGCACCTCGTCCGCGTGGACCTTCTCGTCGTCGGCGAACTGGTAGAGCTTGTCCTCGATGAGGTCGAACAGCTCCTCACGCTCGGCCGGTGGGCGGTCGAAGTTCTCGGTCGAGAAGGCGTACAGCGTCAGCTCCTCGATGCCGAGTTCCGCACACCAGTCGAGCATCGACTCGGTGGTCTCCGCGCCGGCGCGGTGGCCCGCCGCGGTCCCCGCCCCACGCTGGTCGGCGTACCGTCGGTTGCCGTCCTGAATGACCGCGACGTGTGCGGGGACGCCGTCGATTTCGCGCTCGAGCACCCGCTCGTAGAGTCGGCGTGCCAGCCGACGCGCCCGCCATGCCATGGCCGGGGGGAATCAGTCCGGCGCCATTAGTCTTGCGTCATAGCTAATAGTGGCCCCCTATTCGCCCGGTGGGTTTTAATACGGGCGTGACGAAGAGAGAGTTGCAATGGCGACCGGTACGGTTGATTTCTTCAACGACACAGGCGGTTACGGCTTCATCAAAACCGATGAGTCCGACGACGACGTCTTCTTCCACATGGAGGACGTCGGTGGCCCCGACCTCGAGGAGGGCCAGGAAGTGGAGTTCGACATCGAGCAGGCCGATAAGGGCCCGCGTGCGAAGAACCTGAAGAGGCTCTAGCGATGGCGAAAGGAAAAGTCGCATTCTTCAACGACACGGGCGGCTACGGCTTCATCGAGAGCGACGAGGCCGACGAGGACGTCTTCTTCCACATGGAGGACGTCGGCGGTCCGGACCTCGAAGA
>CAYYSW010000035.1:0-13686 GCA_964474395.1 uncultured Halobacteriales archaeon | reverse complement strand
GAGGAGGCCGCCGGCCGCGAGGACCCGGCGCCGCGAGAGGTCTGTCATCGTCCACACGAGCGTCGCGGCCGGTAAGAAACGTTGCGGCGGATGCCTCGTGGCCGTCCCGACCTGCGGCGAGCGCCCGGTCTTCCCCGAGCGCCGACCCGACGGTCCGGTTCCGGCGCCTCCCCGCGACCCACAGCGACACCGGGTATCCCGCCGCCGTCAGTCGAATCCGTTTCCCCCGTATTCGAAGCCGTGACGCTCTCTTCGGCGTGTAGAAGCCACAAAGTACACCCCCGATTCGAACGCAGTGTGCGAGCACGGTTCGGCATCGCCGGGCCGTACGCTGCATGACAGGCCCCCGGTCGGCCCGCGGGTCCGGGGCGCCCCTCGACACCCACACGAGCGCGGACGGCGCTCGCCGTCCGACCACGGGTACCGCGGGCACGCCGTCGTTCTTTGGCATCCGACCCTTGCGTGACCGCCAGGACCGCTGGAGGGCGCGCTGACGACCCGCCAGAGATATGGCTCGTCTGGCCGAACGCCCGGCCGGGAGATGCCAGAGTACGACGTCGTCGTCGCCGGCGGTGGTCCCGCCGGCCTCCAGTTCGCCCGCGAGATGGGTCGGCGGACCGACCGGTCGGTCGCGCTCCTCGAATCGAACGACAGCCTCGCCGACAACGACAAGTCCACCGGCGGGACCTTCGACCAGGTCGTCTGCGGGTTCGACGTGCCCGACCGCGTCGTCATGGCCTCGTGTCCCTACCTCGCCTTCGAGAGCCCCAACGAGCACACGCGCCTCGACATCCGGAACTACGTGCTCGACTTCCCGGCGTTCCTCGAGTTCCTCGGGCGGGAGGCCGCGGCCGACGGCGTGGACGTCCACACCGGGACGCACGTGCTCGAGCCGCTCGTCGAGGGCGGCAGCGTCGCCGGCGTCCGGTGTCGGGCCGGACGCGAGGAACGGACCGTCCGGGCGGACCTCGTCGTCGACGCGACGGGACCCAGAGGGGTGCTGACCGGTCGCCTCGGCCTGTGGGACCCGGAAGCGGGCCAGCGGGCGGTCGGCAAGGAGTTCGAGGTCGAAGGGCGCTTCGACGACGAGGAGATGCTGTTCCGCTTCGACCACGAGGTCGCCCCCGGCGGGTACGCCTGGGTGTTCCCCGCCGGCGACGGGGTGTACAAGGGCGGCGTCTGCTGGATCGACGAGTTCTACGAGCGCCACGCCCCCGACGACGGCCGGACCATCGACGACTACGTGTGGGACTGGCTGGAGGGCGACCCGCGCTGGGCGGTGGAGTCGGTCCGGGCGGCCCACGCCGGCGACGCCGTCCTCGACAACTCCATCAACCAGCGGGTGGCGGACGGCCTCCTCGCGGTGGGGGACTCGGTCGCGAGCATCAACTCGTTGCTCGGCGAGGGCATCAGGCCGGGCATGGAGTCGGCGCGGATGGCCGCCGACGTCGCCGTCCGCGCCCTCGACGAGGGAGACACCTCGCGAGAGGGTCTCCTGGAGTACGAACGGCGCTGGAACCACGAGAAGGGACGACGGTACAGGACCCAGCGAATCCTCAGCGAACTGCTCTACGACTTCGACGAACGCCAGCAGGACGGGTTCGTCCGCAAGAGCCGGAAACTCGACGAGGCACAGCTCGACCGGTTCCAGCGCTACGAACCGACGCTCAGGGACCTGCTCGCGCTGTACCCCCTCGACCCGCGGGACGCGCTGAAGGTGCCGAAACTGGTGCGGCACCTGCGGTAGCAATCGGGGTCGAGGGAAGCGAGTTAGACGAAACGTCCTGACGGAGTCTCACGCGAGCCGCGCGGGACCGAAGGTCCCGCTGGAAGCCGGCGCTCCGCGCCGAATAAAGTGAGCGTCCTGACGGAGATTTGAACGCGCCGAGACTCGCTGGCGCTCGTCCCGTCTGCTCAAATCACCGCGCGGCGTTTTCGGTGCGCGGTCGCTCGCTACGCTCGCGACGTTGTGCACCTGAAAACGTCCTGACGGAGATTTGAACTCCGGTCCCTGGCTCCGCAAGCCAAGAGGATAGTCCACTACCCTACCAGGACTCATTCATCCATACCGGGCATCCGGTTAAGTCGGTTACGGTTCGGTCGTCCCCTGTCCCCCGCTAACAACACCTTTATGGTATCAGAAAGAGACACTCTGCTAGATGGGAGAGACCGACGGCCAGCAGGTGGTGGCATCGGGCCGGGACATCCCGTCGTCGCCGAGGGCGAACGTGCTGTTCAGCACGCCCTCGATGGCGTACGTCCCGACCGGCGGGTGTCTCGACGCCTGCCACGACCTCGGCGCCGGTCTCGACCGCACCGACCTCCTCGCGGTCACCTACACGAAGTCCGGCGAGGAGTGGCTGAGCGACTGGACGGCCGAGACGGGGGGACTCCCGGGCCGGACGGCCGTCATCGGCGTCGAGGACACGACCCGCTCCGTGAGCGCGAGCGGGACCGCGGGTGAGGTCACCGGGCAGGACCACGTCGTCAAGACCGCCGAGAGTCCCGACGACCTGACGGGCATCGGTATCACGCTGAGCCAGCACCTCGGGTCGTGGGGGTCCGACGACACCGAGACCGTCCTCTGTTTCGACTCGCTGACCGCGCTGCTCCAGTACGTCCCGCTCGAACGCGCCTACCGGTTCCTGCACGTCCTCACGGGTCGGACCGCGTCCGTCGGCGCGCACGCGCACTTCCACATCGACCCGAGCGCCCACGACGAACGGACCGTCGCCACCGTCACCTCGCTGTTCGACGCGGTCGTCGAACCGGCCGCCGAGGGCGAGGGCTGGCGGGTCCGCTCGCGGTAGGTCCCGTCGCCCATTTCTCGGGGACGGGTCGGAGGATTCCGCCGGCTCGCCGTCGCTCGCGAGGGTTTATCAGGGAGCGCGGGACCACTCGGGCCCATGCACCGTCGCCCGGACCGACAAGGATTAACAGCGCTGTTGCCATGACCGAACTAATGGGTTCTATCGAGGACGTGTACGCCGACCTCGAGGCGGACGTCGACGAGGAGGAGTTCCGCGAGGCGGTCGCCGAGAAGGTCGAACAGATGGACGGGCTCGCCGACGAGGAGACGGCGGCGATGCTCGTCGCCCACGAGCTCACGGAGGACGACGTCAACGGCATCGCCGACATCGAGGCCGGGATGGAGGAGGTGAAGTTCCTCGCGAAGGTCCTGAGCGTCGGCGACCTCCGGACGTTCGAGCGCGACGAGGGCGAGGGACGGGTCGTGAACATCGAGGTGGCCGACGAGACGGGTCGCGTGCGCGTCGCCCTCTGGGACGACGACGCGGAGGCGGCGACCGAGGAACTCGCGGCGGGCGACGTCCTCCGCATCGCGGGCCGCCCGAAGGAGGGGTACAACGGGCTGGAGGTGTCTGCCAGCCGCGTCGAGGGCGAACCGGACGCCGACATCGACGTCGATATCGGCGAGCCGGGGACCGTCGAGTCGCTCTCGCTCGGCCAGAGCGACGTCACCCTCCGCGGGAAGGTCCTCGGGACCGAACCCGTCCGGACGTTCTCGCGCGACGACGGCTCCGAGGGGAAGGTGTCGAACCTCGTCGTCGGCGACGAGACGGGCCGCGTACGCGTGACGATGTGGGACGGACAGGCCGACACCGCAGAGGACATCGCGGAGGGCGTCTCCATCGAGATCGTCGACGGCTACGTCCGCGAACGCGACGGCGCGCTCGAACTCCACGTCGGCGAGCGCGGCAAGATAACCGAGATCGACGACGAGGTGACGTACGTCCCCGAGACGACGCCCATCGACGACCTCGAAATCGATACCGTCGTCGACATCGCGGGGGTCATCCGGTCGGCGGACCCGAAGCGCACCTTCGACCGCGACGACGGCTCCGAGGGGCAGGTCCGGAACGTCCGCGTCCAGGACAAGTCGGGCGACATCCGCGTCGCGCTGTGGGGCGAGAAGGCCGACGCCGACCTCGGCCCCGGCGACGAGGTGCTGTTCGCCGACGTGGAGATAAAGGACGGCTGGCAGGACGACCTGGAGGCGTCCGCCGGGTGGCGTTCGACGGTCTCGGTCCTCGACGCGGGAAGCGAGAGCGAAAGCGGGAGTGGGTCCGCAGCGGGCGGGACGGCGGCCGGTGACGGCGACGGTCCCGCCGAGACGGGCCTCTCGGCGTTCGCGAGCGGGTCGGAGGCCTCGAACGGACACGGGAGCGACGCGGGCGGGGACGACGCGGACGCGGACGAAGGGGGGACCGACGACGCGAACGACGCCGACGACGACGGCCCCGTCGAGTTCACCGGCACCGTCGTCCAGACGGGCGACCCGGTGATGCTCGACAACGGCAGCGAGACGGTCACCGTCGCCACGGCCGAGGACGTCCGTCTCGGGCAGGAGATAACCGTCCGCGGACGGCTGACGGACGGCCGCCTCGACGCCGACGAGGTGTTCTGAGCGCGGCGGGCGGCGGGCGCCGACTACCCCGCCCGGTCGCCGAGCCCCGTCGAATCGACGACGGCCTGCAGCAGCGCCTCGGTCCGGTCGAAGCGCGGACCCTTCTCGACGGAGTCAGTGCCCTTCTCCCACTCGATGACGTGCGCGTCGTCGAGTTTCGGGAGGTGGACGTGCCGGTAGTGGCTGCGGGTCGAGCCGTCGGCGTCGGCGAGGCGGGCGTCGGCGTCCCCCTCGGGTTCGGCCAGCGCCAGGAGGAGTCGGCGGCGCTCGGCGTCCGCGAGCAGTTCGAGCAGGTCGTCGACGGTGCCGGGGTCGTGAGGACGTGTCGCGTCCCCCTGGGAAGGTGCGGACATGGGTACTGGAACGCGTCTGAACCGTGTGTGCCCCCCGCACCGCGAGGGATGGGTAGTGTCGGCCCCACCGGTGACGGCGGCCCGCACAGCGTGTAATCTCGGTTCCGTTCAGAGACAGGTAACACGTATGAAAAAAGCTTCGGCATGAATATCGGGAGCTCTGTCGGCGGCAGCACACGGAGGTGGCGGTATCCCGCGGGCCGACGTCGGACCGTCCGACGCGGAACGCTTAAGCCCGCGACAGTCCCGTGTCGTGCTATGAGCGTCGAGCTTCCGTTCGCGCCGGTAGACACCATCATCCGGCGGAACGCGGGTGAGCTCCGGGTGAGCGCCGACGCCGCCGAGGCGCTCGCTCGACGCATCCAGGACCACGGGGCGTGGCTGGCGACAGAGGCCGCCCGACAGGCAACCGAAGACGGGCGCAAGACCCTGATGGCGTCGGACTTCGGTGCCGCCGCCGAGAAGGGGGACCTCGAACTCCCCATCGCGCCCGTCGACCGTATCGCCCGGCTCGACATCGACGACCGGTACCGCGTCTCGATGGACGCCCGCATCGCGCTGGCGGCCGTCCTCGAGCAGTACGCCGACGACGTCGCGGCGGCCGCGGCGGTCCTCGCACGCCACGCGGACCGCCGGACCGTCGTCGCGGAGGACGTCGAGACGTACTTCGAACTCGCTCCCCACTTCGAATGAGGTTCGGCTACCGCGAGGTCTGTCTCGACCACGACACCGGCTCGCGTCACCCCGAGCGGCCGGACCGCCTGCGTGCCATCCGCCGGGCACTCTCGCGTCTCCACGGCGTCACCTACGACGACCCCGAGCGGGCGAGCGTCGAGGCGGTGAAGGCCGTCCACGACCCGGAGTACGTCGAGTCCGTCCGCGAGTTCTGCGAGGACGGCGGCGGGTCGTGGGACGCCGACACCGTCGCCGTCGAGGCGACGTGGGACGCCGCGCTCGCCAGCGCCGGCATGGCCCAGTGGGCCGCCCTCGAAGCCCTCGACGGGGCGGACGGCAACGACACCGCCTTCTCGCTCGGCCGACCGCCGGGCCACCACGCCGTCGAGGACGACGCGATGGGCTTCTGTTTCTTCAACAACGCCGCCGTCGCCGCACAGACCGCCCTCGACGAGGGCGCCGACCGGGTGGCCGTCTTCGACTGGGACGTCCACCACGGCAACGGCACGCAGGACATCTTCTACGACCGCGGCGACGTCTTCTACGCCTCCGTCCACGAGCGCGGCCTCTACCCCGGTACGGGACAGGTCTCCGAGACCGGGGCGGGCGACGGCGAGGGGGCGACGTGCAACCTCGCGTACCCGCCGGGCGCGGGCGACGCCGAGTACGCCTACGGCTTCGACGAGGCGCTCGTCCCCGCCCTCGAACGCTTCGACCCCGACCTGTTGCTCGTGAGCGCGGGCTTCGATGCCCACGAGCGCGACCCCATCTCACGGATGCGCGTCTCCACGGAAGGGTACGGCCTGCTCACCGAGCGCTGCATCGAGTTCAGCGAGCAGTCGGACACCGCGCTGGCGTTCGTCCTCGAAGGGGGCTACGGGCTGGAGTGTCTCGCCGAGAGCGTCAGCATGGTCCACGAGGTGTTCATGGGCCGCGACCCGCTGACGCCGGACGAGGGCGCCAGCGACGGCGCACAGTCGGTCGTCGCGGACGTCCGCGAGGCGCTCGACCTGGACTGACAGCGGCGCTCGGAACCGAGGTCAGGGCCGCGGGTCGAAGTACGCCGCCAGTTCCTCCCCGAACTCGCCGGCCAGCGTCGCCGTCCCCTCGCCAGCGAGGACGTCGTAGCCACCTCTGAGCGCCGATTCGACCCGGACGCCGAGGGCCACGTCGAACAGGGCGTCGCTTTCGAGGAACTCCCGGGCCGTCGCGAACTCGCGCTCGCGCTCGACGACGTAGCGGCCCCCCTCGACGAACGGGCCGTACACCGACTCGTCGTCGGCGTACTTCCCGTAGAACCCGCTGGCGTGGGCCTCGACGTGAACCGGCGGCCCCTCGTGGCGCTCGATGCGCGGGCGCTCGGCGACGGCACACTCCACGAACAGCGCGGCACTCGGGGCCCCCTCGTCGCCAGCCCCCTCGCTCGTCCGTTCGGCCTCCCCCGCGGCCAGTACGGTCGCCCGGAGGGTGTCGAACCCGCGCCGGTCGAGTTCGCTGACGACGCCACCGAGGGACTTCTCCAGCTGGGGGTAGAGCTGGTCGTCCACGAGGCGGGGCGCGTCGAAGACCACCGCCAGCGGCACCGTCCCCCGCCGGTCGAGTTCGGCGGCCATCGTCTCGCGGGAGAGCGGGTCGCGCTCCGGCGGGTCGAAGGTCGACTCGTCGGGGGCCCCGAGGAACTGCCGGGCGTGGTGGGTGAGGCGGGCGACGTTCGCCGCCGAACAGACCGCCGCGACGGTGCGGTCGGGGTCCGGCGGGTCCACCACGACGAGCGGGTCGCCGTGCGTGCGGGTGCCGTGACCCTCCGGGTCGAGTTCGACCGGTGGCTGCCAGTCGCGCGCGGCGTCGAGGAGGGCGCGAACGCCCCCGTACTCCAGGACGAGCAGTTCCGTGAGGTAGCCCGAGAACCCCTTCGTCCGGAGGTCGCTGCCGTAGACGCCGATGCCCTTCAGGAACGCTTTCGCGACCCGGACGTCGCCCGCGAGGTCCGCACCGATGCGCGCATCGAGGTAGGCGTTGTGGAACGGCGTGCGGTCCACCGCCGAGCGGATGTCCGTCGCCCGCTCCAGCCGGTAGCAGGGCACGAGGTCCACGTCGAACCCCTCGACCTCCCCCTTGATGTAGGGGTGCTCGGCGAACTCCTCGCGGCCGTCGGGGACCGCCGCCCGCCCCACCTGCAACCCGTAGCGTTCGAGGTCCTCGCGGGCGAGGTCCGGCGGGAAGCGGACGAACACGTCGATGTCCCGGTCGCCGGCGACCCACGTCCCGCGGGCCGTCGAGCCGACCTGCACCACGTCGGCTTCGACGGGCAGGTCCGCGACCGCCTCGCGGGCGTCGGCCATCACCCGGTCGGCGACCGTCCGCAGGCGCTCGCGCTCGTCGGCGTCGGGCGTCACCCGCTCGCGGAGTCGCGCGAGGACGGCTTCGACCGCGTCGCCGGCCGACTCGTCGCTTTCGGTCATGGCCGCGGGTTCGCCGCTGTGGGGTGAAAGCGTGTCGATGGTACCGGGGGCGGGGCCGTGCGAACGGCTGGCGGGCGCGAACCGAAGCGAAACGTCTATGAATCAACTGCGGCAATGGTGAATCGAGCCGCCGTAGCTCAGCTGGTAGAGCACCTCGCTGTTAACGAGGTTGTCCCAGGTTCGAGCCCTGGCGGTGGCGCTCACATTTCTGCGAGCGGTCTCGTCCGCGAGCGACAGTTCCGTGAGCGCCGCGTCGAGGGGACGAGCAGACCGGAGGCAGCCCGCGGAGCCGAACGTCGTGAGGCGAGCAGGAACCTCCGGGCGTGTTCGAGCCCTGGCGGTGGCGCTTCTCTTTCGCGTGCTACCCGACGAGCGGCTGATCCGTCCAGTCGCTCCGCGCGCGTGCTTGATTGCGAGGACGAACACGGTCACTCCCGTCGGTCGCTCCCTGTCCGTCCTCGCTCCGCGAGGACGAACGACGCCGTACTCCCGAGCGGGTCATCGACGGTCCGCTCCCACGTCACCTCGAAGCCCGCGTCGCGCAACTGCGAGAGCGTCGCGTCCCGCCCGGGCGTGCTCCAGAACATCGAGTGGCCGCTGCCCAGCCAGTTCGAGCGCGTCCCCTCGTGGCTCCCCGTGCCGACGGTCAGCAGCACGCTCCCGCCGGGCCGGAGGACCCGCGCGAACTCCCGGTAGACGTCGGGGTGCCGGGCGCGCGGGACGTGGAAGACGGCGTGGTAGGCAGTGATGCCGTCCACGGACCCGTCGCGAAGGGGGAGGGCGGTCATGTCCGCCTGCAGGCGGCGGGCGCCGGGGACGTTCTCCCCCGCCAGTTCGAGCTGTCGCCGGGAGAAGTCCAGCCCGAGCGACCCGTCGGGGAGGTTCGCGAGCGTGCGCATCCCGTCGCCACAGCCCACGTCGAGGACCGTCGGGTCCGCCGGGAGGGTTCCGAGCAGGTCGTCGACGAGGTCGGCGTCCTCGCCGTCCGCGCGGCGGGTGGCGGCGTAGTCGTCGGCTACGGCCTCCCAGGCCCGCCGGACCGCGTCGCGTCGTGTCATCGGACACGTTACGGGCGGGAGGGGGTTCGCCGTTGCGCTCGCGGCGGTGGGGGAGCCAACCTTCATGCGCCCGGTCGCCGATGACCGGACGAGCGATGGCAGGTGCCGCGACGCTGAGCGAACCGCAGGTCCTCGCCCACGCGAAGCGGCGGCTCTTCCCGGAGGACGACGACTCGGGGGCGTACGCCGTCGTTGACACGCAGTTCGCCGACGGGGACTGGCTGGCGGACAGGCGCATCGACCCCGCGGTCCGGGAGGCGCTCGCGCCGTTCAACCACGTCCGGGTCGGGACCGGCTACCCGGACCTCGTGGGCGTCCGGACGCCCGGTTCGGACCTCCTCGCGGTCGAGCGGCTGGGCGACCGCCCGCCGCTACTGGCCGTGGAGGCGAAGGGGTACCGCGAGGACGGCCTCGTCGACGTCGAGCGGGGGGTCGTACAGGCCCACGACCGGCTCGCGGGGGCGAACGTCGCGTACGTCGCGGCCCCGGCGGAGGCGGTCTCGCGGAGCGTCCGGGCGCTCGCTCGCGAGCTGAACGTGGGCGTCCTCGGCGTGGACGCGGAGGGTGCGGTCGAGGCCCTCGAACGCCCGCGGGTCGTGGGGACGCACACGGCGGACGAGGCGACGGCGATACGGTTCCAGGCGAGCGCCCGCGGCGTCGCCGGCCGGTCGTTCGGTCTCAATCACCCGAAGAACTACCTCGCCTACCCGCTCGCGCACTACGCCGAGGGACCGACCGAGGAACTGGTCGCGGAGCGCGTCGTCGGCGCGACCGACGACGCCCGCCGCGGGGCGGTCTTCCTCGGCCTGCTCGACGACCGGCCCGACGGCCACCGGTTGACGCCGCTCGGGCGGGAGGTCGTCCGGTTCGGGCTCGACCGTTCGGGGTCGGCGGAGCGCGCGCTCGACGAGTTCGAGGACTGGAAGGGCTCCCGGCGGCGGTTCGTCGACGTCGCCCCCGCGTGGGGACGGCTGGTCCGACGGGTCGTCTTCGACTACCCCGCGACCGCGCTGCTCGTCGAGGAGCTCCAGGCCATGCACGACGACGACCATCGGGAGCCGTCGCTGGTCGAGCTGGTCGAGTACCTCCATCAGGTCCACCCCGCGTTCACCGTCGAACTGTTCGTCCGGGGGACCGAGGACGCCCGGGGGCGGGTCCTCACATCCGACGGCGACCTCAGGCGGGGACCGCTCCGCGACGGGGGCGTCTACCACTCGCCGACGGTGTTCCAGCTGAAGGCGATGCTGTACCACGCCGGCATCGTGAGCGAGCGGGGGAGCGAGCCGAACCGCCTCGACCCGGCGGGGGACGTGTGGGCGCTTCGCACCCCGCTGGGGCGGCGGCCGTAGGGACGGGGAGCCCGACCCCGCCGCGGTTAAGCCGCCGGGGGGAGCACACCGACCCATGCGATTGGAGGACTACTGGGGGGTCGGACCGAAGACCGCCGCGGCGCTCCGCGAGGAACTGGGCGAGGAGGCGGCCATCGCGGCCATCGAGGCGGCCGACAGCCGCGCGCTCGTGGATGCGGGGGTGAGCCGGGGGCGCGCGACGCGCATCCTCCGGCGGGTCGAGGGCGGCGACGGCCTCGACCTGCTCGCCACCCGCGACGCCCGGGCGGTGTACCGCGACGTGGTCGAACTCGCCGAGTCGTTCGCCGTCACCGACCACGCCGCCGACCGGATACGGGTGCTGACGCCGCTGACCGACCGCGCGGCCATCGAGTCCCGACTGGACGAGACCACGAGCGCCGTCGACGCCTGGCGCGCGCTCGACGAGGACACCCGCGAGGCGGTCCTCGACGCCTTCTCGGGGTACGACAGCCGCGCGGGCGGGGAGGCCGCGAGCGTCGAGGCGGCCCTCGCGCTCCGCGAGGTGGGCGTCAGTGAGGGCGTGTTCGCGCCGCTCGCCGACCTCGACACCGGGGCGCTGTCGGAGGCGTCGGTCGCCCTGCGGGCGCTCCCCGCGAGCGAGGACGGGCGGATCGAGTCGGGTGCGGACGACGAACTCGACCGCCTGCGGACGGACCTCGGGCGCGTCGAGGACATGGCCGCCGCGCCGGACGAGGTGCTCGAAGCCGTTCAGGGCGCAGCCCGCGACGCGAGCGCGTTCCGGGACGCCCTCGCGCGCCACGTCACGAGCGAGACGGGCGTGGAGGGCGCCGCCGTCAGGGACGCGATGCCCGGCGAGGCCGCCGACGCCTCGACGTTCGTCTCCGAGACGCTCCGCGGCCTGGCGGGCGACCTGCGCGAGCGCGTCGAGCAGCGGGAGGCGACGGTCCGCGAGCGACTGGAGACGGCCGTCTCGGAGGCCCGCGAGGACGTCGACGCCGCCGTGCGCGCCGTCGACGACATCGCGGTACAGGTCTCACTCGCCCGGTTCGCCCTCGCGTTCGACCTGCGGCGGCCGACGCTCGTCGAGCGTTCCGAAAGCGTCCTCGCCGTCGAGGGCGCGCGCAACCTCGACCTGCTGGCCGCGGAGGTGGACGTCCAGTCCGTCGCCTACGCCGTGGGCGACCACGACCTCGCGGACGTGCCCTCGGGCGACCGGGTGGGCGTCCTGACCGGGGCGAACTCCGGCGGGAAGACGACGCTCCTCGAGACGCTCTGTCAGGTCGCGCTGCTCGCGCACATGGGCCTGCCCGTCCCGGCCGAGCGCGCGGAGGTGTCGCTGGTGGACTCGCTGGTCTTCCACCGGCGCCACGCCTCGTTCAACGCGGGCGTCCTCGAATCCACCCTGCGGTCGGTCGTCCCGCCGCTGACCGGCGGCGGACGGACGCTGATGCTCGTCGACGAGTTCGAGGCCATCACGGAACCCGGGAGCGCGGCGGACCTGCTGCACGGGCTCGTGACGCTGACCGTCGACCGCGACGCGCTGGGGGTGTTCGTCACCCACCTCGCCGAGGACCTCGAACCGCTGCCCGACGTGGCGCGCATCGACGGCATCTTCGCGGAGGGGCTGACGCCCGACCTCGACCTGCAGGTGGACTACCAGCCCCGGTTCGGTACGGTCGGACGGTCGACGCCGGAGTTCATCGTCTCGCGGCTGGTCGCGCAGGCCGGCGACGGCGAGGAGCGCGCGGGCTTCCAGACGCTCGCGCGGGCGGTGGGCAGCGAGGCCGTCCAGCGGACGCTCGCCGACGCGAAGTGGGACGGGGACGCGGACGTCGACGCCGACGACTGACTACCCGTCCCGGTGGAGGACGCCGGGACGCTCCAGTTCGAGGTCGAGGGCGGCGTCGTCGAGTTCGCCGGCCGCCGCGACCGACCGGGTGGGCCACTTCCCGTCACCGCCACCGTCGCCCGCGGTCGTCAGCACCTCGAAGCCGTCGCCCGTGACGAGGACGGTGTCCTCGCTCTTCGCGCCCTCGACGGTCGGGTTCCACGCGTACCCCATCGGCAGGTAGACGGGGTCGGTGGCTCCCGGCGTCGCTATCCACTCGCGGCCCGCGAACCCCGCCGCGCCGCCCTGGTGGTGGCGCCGCCACTCATCCGCCCGGCCGACCTCGTCGTAGGCCGACCGGATCGCCTCGAACACGTCGCCCGCGGTTCCCACCTTCGCGTCGGTGTCGCCCCCGTCCCGGTGGGTGCCGACTGCCCGCGTCGCCGCCAGCGCGCTCACCTCGACCCGGCAGGCCACCTCGTGGCGCTCTTCGAGCCACTCGGGCGGGTCGAACGCGACCGTCCGCGTGCAACTGGCGTGGAGACCGTCCCGCCGGGCGGTAGTCGAGACCAGCGCGTAGCCGCCGATCGTCGCCTCCGTGGGGGTGTAGTGGCGGTAGCGCGGCGCGCGGTCCTCGCCGCCGACGAGCGCGACCGGCGAGTCGATGCCCCGGCGGGCCAGTCGCCCGCGGAGGTCCGCCGCCACCTCGCGTTCGGTGTCCTCGGGGGAGAAGTCCCGACAGACCGCCTCGACGACCTCGGCGGTCTCCCGTCCGAGGTCCCGGTACGCCTCGGCGTCCTCGTCGGTCAGCGGCTGGCGGAGGTCGCCGGCGTCCACGCGCTCGAAGGACGATCCCGGGACGTCGAAGTCCGTGGCGGCGGGTTTCGGGCTGCACTCTGCGACGGCCTCGGCCAGCGTCGCGTCGAACCACTCGTAGGACTCGACAGTCGCGTCCGCCGGGAGTTCCTCCTCGCGGAGTCGGGGGGCCTCGATGTCGTCGGTGACGACCGTCAGGCCGTCGCCGTCGTAGCCGGCCGCCGCGACGCCGGCGTCGCCCGCACGGTCCACGACGTTGTCGCCGCCGGTGAGCCACTCGAAGGAGGCCGGACGGGCGAACCAGACCGCTTCGAGGGTCGCCTCGTCGAGGTACGAGTCGAGTCGGGCGCGCTTCTCGGAGTTCATGTCGTCCGATGGTGGGGCCGGCGGGTTGGCTCTGTCGGCGCCGCCGCGGAGAGGAAATTACTTGACGGAGCGGTGTTGACGCGGTAGTGAGGGCCCTTAGCTAAGTCTGGTTACAGCCCCCGGCTCATATCAGTTCGCTGTCTGTCCGACAGGGCTGTGGGACACCGGGTGATCGCTGGTTCAAATCCGGCAGGGCCCATGAGACCGACACGCGCCAGCGTGTCGTGTCGAATCACCGCTGCCGATTCGAACCGACGAGCGACCGTAAGGAGCGAGGACTGGTTCAAATCCGGCAGGACCCATCGCTTCTGCGGCTATGGATCGTGAACAACCACGGGAGGGTACCACGGCCGATCCTCCAGTTTGCGACC